>NZ_JAKJTA010000026.1:0-46576 GCF_050337555.1 Vibrio profundum | reverse complement strand
GTTTCAATCGCCGTGTCGGTGTATTGAAACCCTCGACCTCTCTTGCCGTGATGGGTCATACATTTCCAGGCTTTCACCGCTGAATCGTCAATCCAAAAAGTAACCCCGCCACGCTGACAGAGTGCTTGGTTGTATGCTCTCCAGTTCGTGATTTTAGCTTTCGACTTACCCATTTTTGTATCCCAACAATCATTCTCAAAAGATCAGATCGTAAGGATGGAAAAAGGTTCAATCGATTTGGGCAACAACGCCGTATAATACACTAAGTATGGTTATTTCGATTCATGAATGGTTTTTAAAATGGATTATTTTAATTTAAAATTAATTGGATTTATGACCTAACTTAGTATTTCCTTCAAAGGTAGTGAACTATTTATACATTCATATTCATCGTTAATACACGGAGATCTCTATGTTACCTATAGGGTAAGCTGAACAGGCTAGAAACCCGTGCTTATTCTCGTGTGATTTCTTTACCTCGCCTGATATTAGTGTGAACTTATATTTTCCACATAACCCAGCACCACAGTTGTAACTTATATCAATGCCATGAGATATACAATTAGATAGAATGCTTTTCTTTTTGTTAGCTTTTATTTTTTTTACGTTTATTGTCATTTCTACTTTGTTATTTCTTTTGAATATATTCACTTATAAGTCCTTGAAATTTAATTTAGTCTAAATTCATACTTTGAGTTATGTGATTCGTTAACTTCCTCTTCCGATATTGCAGTCAAGCAGTAATCTAAAATGTTGTGAAATCCCCAAATATCTACGTAATCACTTTTTCCGCTCGTATCTATTTGTTCCTTAATGCATTTCTCTCTCAGTTGTATTGTATTTGCCCAATCAGGGTGAGCACCGTGTCTATGGTGCCAATCGTGGACAACTAGTGTGCCTTGTAAAACTAGCATGCGAATCGGGAGGTGATATGTAATCTGAGATATTATCCATAAGGTGTAATTAAAAAAGTTAATAGGCATATTATCTGATTTCTTAGGTAACCGACTACCACAAAAGCGGCCTAGACAGTTACTTATATGTGCCTGTTCAGATGACGTATCATTGCCTTTGATAATCCATTTGTGCTCAGTGATTAGATGAAGTAATGAACTTGACTGGTATACAAATATAAATGGGATAACGAGTGATATAATAGTTGAGCTTAGCCCCAGAGTTATACATTAAGAATGTGATGACAGTCAGCCATGTAATAGTCATTGCTAACCGATATAGAGGTACTCCTATTAGGTTGGATCTTATTCTTCCATAAAAGTAGTTGATGTGAAAGATAGGGCTTATACAAAGATGAAATAGGTTTTTTTTCATTTGTTTAACACTACTACCAGGTTTGAACCCTAATTTATATAGTGCAGCTAAGTCTTTGTCATTCATGGTTGAAAAGTCATCACTGTGGTGTTCAACGATATGAAATCTCTTATAGCTGTCATAAGGCTGGACTAGTAATATCGTTGAAAACACCTCAGAATATACCCTATTGAGAGTTTTGTTTTCGAATAAGGTGTTGTGCACTGCCTGATGTATCATTGTAGCTACGATGTACCGAGCACCTGACGCACTAAATATAACTGAGGGTAATAGAAGAATGAGGTTCAGGTTGTTATTTGTTATGTAAATGGATGATAGAAATCCACCTAATAACCATATCGAAGACCACAATAACGCTTCATATCGAGTGCTATGCCATAATCTTTTTCTTCCATATATTTCTTTACCTGTTATCCATGTCCAGAAACTTTGGAAAGGCAAATGTCTAAATGAATTTCTTATTTCATTTGATATTTTAATGTTACTGTTCAACTCAATATCTCCTTATATTTGTGTTACGTATTTTAGTATAATAAATGTCGCCATCCCTGATGAGACGACTATGAATGTGTTTTTGACTTTTAAACTAATCATAATGGTAATAACTCCCGCATAAAGGTAAGGGCTATTTATCATATTCCCATCATGATTTCCATGTAGGCCAAATACGATTGGAGCCCACATGGAGGTTAGAACGGATGGAGCTGTGAATCGTAATAATTTCCTGCTTGATTCATTTAATTTTATGGGTAGTGATTGAGAAAAAAACAGATACCTACATCCAAATGTTATTGCCGCCATTCCGATTAATATTAAGTTAAAATGTCCTATCATGATTGAGTTCCATTTGTGGTTGTTAAATAACCTACAGTCATACCAAAGGCAGTGGCTATAATCAGGCCTTGGCTTACACCCATGTGATGGAGTATCACAGCAGTAACTGCGCTAACGACTACTGAATATAAAGTTGCTTTATCCTTAATGGTGGGAACTACGATGGCAATGAAAGTAGCGGCAATGGCAAAATCTAAGCCTAATTTATCAAGGTCTCCGAAATATTGCCCAAATGACAGTCCTATTAAGGTCGATAGATTCCACGCAAGATAAAAAGTGACACCTGCCGTGAGTGAATATAAGTAACTAAAGTGCTTATGTTTTTCGATATACGCGCAACTAATGGCAAACATCTCGTCTGTGAGGAAAAAGGCTAGGCATAACCGCTTAAATAAAGATAGCTCCCTGACGTGTTTTTCAAACACGGCAGAGTAAAGCAAATGCCTTGCGCTGATCACAAACGTAGACGAGTAAATCGACAGTAGCGGGCTCGCTATATTCATTAGAGAGAGGCTTGCAAGTTGTGCGGCTCCGGCAAACACGAATAGTGACATTAGCTGAGCTTGCAAAGGAGTGAGACCTGATTGAATAGCCAATGAACCACATAAGATCCCCCAAGGAATAACTGCGATGGAAATCGGTAGTATGGAAGTAGCAGCGGATCCTATAACGGTTAAGTTTTGCTGGAAAGTATGCTTATAGGTTGTAGATATATGATACATAAACTTAGCTCACGTTTGACGTAAGCTAAACTTATAAAGAAGCTAAGCATCTTTATTGTATAAAATTGCTTTTTTGAAAGGATTTTGGGGTCGTCCCCAAGGTTCTTTTAAAGTGCCTCGATAAGTGGCTTTGGTCGTAAAATCCACAATCTGTGGCGACGTGAGAGATAGATTGGCCAGATTTTAGTAGATCTTTCGCTTTTTGCAGCTTAACTTGAGTTTGATAAGCGTGTGGAGATAGTCCGAATCGTTTGCTGAATTGGCGTATAAAATGGTACTTACTACAGTCAGAAATAGTTGCGAGCTGGTCTAATGAAATCGAATCTTTGGCGTAAGTATGGATAAATTCTTTTGCACGCTGAAGGTAACACAGGTTTACCTGTTGCTCGGGTGGTCTATGTATAGGGCGACCATGAGCACTCACTAGGTTTATTAAGGTGCCATAGATAAGAGGTTCGATCAGTAAAAGAGATTCGTTATTTGAAATGCATTCAAAGATTAACCTAAGTTGGGAAGTGATTTTTTGGTCTTGGATAACAGAATCAGTAAAGTAAGGGGTTATTGATTTGCTACCTGTTAAATCAAACGAAAGTGCTTCAAAATCGGCGGGAGTAGGATAAATAGCACTGTATTTCCAACCGTTTGAGGTTGCACACTCCCCATTATGTACGTCATCCGCATTAACTAAGATGATGCTTTCCTGACCCGCAACGTGAGTGCTGCCACTTCGATAAAACCTCTGAGCACCGGTTTCAATCAGGCCAATCGTATAGCCTTCATGTACATGCTTGGAAAAGGATTGGTGTTTGTATTCTGCTTTTACCATTTCCATGCCGTTGAAAATATCAATTGTTTTATAGTCTGCTTTTTCGTGCTGCATCCTTGCGCCTTGAATTTAGGTTTTAGTCAAATGTATTGCATAAAGTTGCTCTGATTATGTTTCTTTTAGGATATGAATGCAATATAGCTGGGGGATGATTTCTAACACTCTGAATTTTTGCCGTTTAAAAGCACTCAAATGATATTAGCCATGGTTTTGGTAGTACCCCCCTAACAGAGAGTTGACACTGTTAATATACTATTGCAAAAGAAATAAATTTTCTCTACAATCCAAAATTCAAAGCCCGACTTACATGGGTGGCTAAATAACACTTATTTAGCCCGTAAGCGCTGACGTTATCGAGCGCGCTATAACCATAAACAATTTATGGTTCGATGGCGCGTATCTGATTTTTCCTATGCCATCGAGCCACATAGGAGAAATTATGATTTATTTAACTTTCCAGTTAACGTCCAGTGAGGGAACTCCATTATGAGCACCTCCATATCTTCATCTCGCCTGACAGGCTTAACGCTTCTGATTGCTATTGCATTTTTTATTGAGCAATTAGACAGTACCATTGCTGTCACTGCAATCCACAACATTGCCAACAGCTTGTCCGTGCAAGCCACTACGATAACCATGGCAATGGCTATTTATCTAATGACATTGGCTATTTTTCTGCCCGTTGGTGGTTGGCTTGCCAAAAACTATGGTTGTAAGCCACCCCTGTTATTTTCCATTGTTTTATTTGTTGTTGGTTCGTTAGGCTGTGGCCTTAGTACCAATATTTCCATGTTTATGGGCTCAGAGTTGATACAAGGCATCGGAGGGGCTTTGATGGTTCCTGTTGGTCGGCTATTTGTAATACAAAACAGCCCAAAAGAAGACTTAGCTAGAAGAATATCTATATTGATATGGCCAGGTTTAGTCGCCCCAATTTTTGGGCCTTCTCTTGGAGCCTTTATCACCACATACTACTCTTGGCATTGGATATTCTTTATCAATGTGCCTATTGCACTTTGCTTACTGGCGCTTGTGTTTTATTTCTTGCCCACAGATAACCGTGAAGTTACTCGCTCCGACTTTGACTGGTTAGGCTTTTTCCTTTCTACAGGTACCTTAACGCTAGGATTGGGTTGTTTAGACTGGTTGAGCGATTTCGGTGTTGATAGCGCATTGCCATGGGGGCTGCTGATCGGAAGCGTTTTGTTTGGCGCAATGTTAGTCGCACACATTAAAAAATCCCTCCACCCAATTGTATCTGTTGAATCTTGGATCCGAGATGATAATTTTAAATGGACGCTAGTTGCAGGGAGCTTTTGTCGCTGTGCGGTGAGTGGATTACCTATATTGATTCCACTTTACCTTCAATCTGAGCTAGGTTTGTCGTTAATTATGTCTGGCAATATTATTCTAGTCATGTTTGTGGGTAATTTCTTAATGAAACCTTTTACTACTAAGATTTTATCAAGATTCGGCTTCAAGAAACCGCTAATACTCGCCTCCATTATCAGTTCATTAGCCATTATTGGGTGTTCGACGAGTATGAATGATATTCATAGTATTTATATTATGCTTTTTCTAGTGGGAGCAATGCGTTCATTGCAATTTAGCTTATACAGTACATTGGCATTTTCAGAGTTACCTAAGAAGTTACTAAATGGCGCAAATGTTTTAAATAATTTGTCTTCCCAGATAGCGTTTTCAGTTGGTATTGCTCTGATCTCAGTATTTATGAGCTTAGGTGGAGGCTTGCCGAGTGCATCGATGAACAGTGCGGCATTACCATTTTATGGCTTAGCTTTTATTGGTTTAGTGCCATTGCTATTTTTACGCATGATTCAAAAGAATTATGGGAATAGCGTCAGGTAAGTGTTTGATTAAGTAGTTCGAAAGACACTTCTCTTTCAGGTCTCCACAACTTGGTATGTGGGGGCTTTCATCTAATTGTTAAATCAATATTATGGGGAATTCGAACTTGGGAAATAGTTCAATGAGTTGGTTTCGTAACAACGAAATCACGGGTTGGATGCTGTTTTGCTAAGCACATCTAGACAATCTTGATGGGCAGTTTCATAATCAAAAGAGAATCGAACGATGCTTTGTCCATTAAATAATTGATCTGCTGAGAATGTATGTATTTTCTTCGAGAATACATTAGAAAATAAAATGCAGTTGTGTACCATCATCCATGCGACAGTATCCTCTACAACTTCAGATGCTTCAGGAAGGGCTGTATTCCAATCTCGGCAGTCATTTAATAAAACCCACGGTGTTAAATCCTTATCCTCTGAATTCAAGACGTGGCACTTCATTTCTTCCTCCTACGCTATACTTGCTTCTTTATTTGTTGAACCAGAAGTGGCGACGAGCAATACACGGCCTTCAAACTTCATTTCCCACTTCCCGTGAGGGGGGAGCTGTACTGCCATATTGTTCACCCAATCGATTCTGTCTTCTATCAGTCTAGTATAAGTCGCGTGCCTTCTCGCGCTGTTTTAAGAGCAATACCTGATACCTCGTTGGTAAGTTTGCTAAGGGGAGGGAATCGTTTTCGAGGATTGGAGAACGTTTATTCTCGGATGGATGCGAACTTATGTAAAACAGGGTCGCTGCAAGTGAGTACCAGTCATCTTTGGGGGTCGAACAGCCAACTTTGTAGAGCGGGTTGGTCGCCGAGAAGCTCGGTGATAGCGAATGGTTAAGAGTGGAACTGTAGTTTGCGCCGAGTCTTAATGTGCAACCAAAATCGATCAGTTCGGGATTGCCGTCATTTTTAATTAAAATATTGGCAGGTTTGATGTCGCCATGAATATATCCCTGATTATGAATGAGTTGTAGTTGTTGCTCGAATTTAGGAAGCCAGTTCCAAGGAAGAGGCTGGTTTCGTTTGGTTATATCGGTAAGCGTATCACCGTTGATATAGCTCAGTACCAGATAGTCTATGCCTCGGTAATGAGCATAATCGAAGGGAGCTCGCTGCAGCACCTTGATTGTGTTATTGAGAAATTCAGCCTCGTTTTTTAGCAAGTGTTTCGTTGTCGTATTGAGGGCGAACTTTATGATGACCTTACCGTAATTCTGGTGTGTTGCGAGATAAACGCGTGAGGTAATTGGTGCAGAGAATTGAACGCCATTTTGAGTGAGGTAATGAATGGCGCCGGATAAGGCACCATTCATTGTGTTTAGATTAGATGGCATTGGGCAGTCTGAAACCAGAGAAGAAACCTGGAACAAACGGGTTCTCCTGACCTGGGGTTTTTATCGCTAGTCTAATCCTCTCTTTACCAAAGTCGAATTCAACTTGGGTACTTTGCGCTGACGCATCTTTAACGCGCGGCTCAAGAAGTCGGAACCAACTCCAGCTGCCTTGATAGGATTCTTTAGCAATAGAATTAGACTCTGAATTTACATCAACACTCAATAAGTCTTCTTGTTGTGATTCACCCAGCCAGTATTGTTGACTCCATAGTGTCGGCCCATGTCGATAGGTAAACACGGGCTTGTTTGTCGAAATAGAAAACTCAGTGATATTTGGGCTCATGTCAATCGCCTTCATTTGGAACTTGATTGAGATATTGTTCGGGTTGGATAAGAACAAGGCGCTGCGAATATCTTTGGATTTATCGATCATTTGCCACAATTTTGGTGAAAGTGCTAAGCCGGTATTCGGTAGTAGACCCGGAAGGTAAGGGGAGTTGCTGTTACTCACTAAAAAGTTCTTCAACGTTGAATTGTAGAAGTTACTCAAAATACCCTCTGTCCCGAAAAATGCTTTCACATCCGCGACACTCGCGTCAGTTTTCGCTTTGAGATTGAACGGATAGAAAGGCTGGATAGTCTGTTGATATGGTTTGTAGACAATAGAATCCCAACTGGAGTTAAGGTATTCGTGAGCAAGTGACATCACCATTTCGTTGCTCTGTGTCGCGGTGTCTTCAAGCAAACCACTGACAACGCTTGGTTGGTTCGGTGCTTCTTTGGCGAGTAGCTCTATCGGGTTTTCTACCTTTAACGTCGCTGAAAGGGTTTGAAAGGCAAGTTTCTCGGGCTGCTCGCTAGAGTAGAACTTATCTAGCCAAGTTTTTGCATTGGTGATTGATTTCAGCAGGCTATCAATAGGACGGATGTTTTGTGCATTTACCGCCATCATATTGTGATAGTTTTGGAAGTTGACTGTAATCTGCCGCGCTGACTTTTTCGTATCTGCATCTTGGGAGAGGGCTTGCTGTGCTTCGTCTTTTTGTTGATCTGTTTTGGCCTTTTTCGGCATTGTCAGCTCAACAGACGTGTACTTACTGATGACGGTCAGCAGTTTGTTCACTGGATTATCAGAAGTGTTGGCCAACAAAGCGAGCGTGCTGTTCAATTCACTAGGGTTGGAAATAGGCTTTGCCTTGATGTGGCTGACAAAACCACGCCAGTAATTGATGTAGTCGTTTTGGTACATCTGCCTTAAATCGCGGCTAATGCGATACATCTCGAGTGCGTTTGGCGCAGTCCCTGCAACACCTTCATAAGCTTTAAGCGCCTCTTGAATCACCGGGGAGTCAACGGATAGATCCAAGTCGTTAAAGCCAGTTGGGGTATAGAGGTAAGGAACAAGATAGCCTACGTAGTTAGGTGAAAATGTAAATAGTGAATTGAAGTTGGTACCCAGTTCTTTGCGAATATCGATTCGTTTTGAATACTTAGCCGTATGAATGATGTGATCGTACAGTAAGGTTTCTATTCCAGTTTGGTTGATCACTTTTTTCGCTAACCGTTCTAAATCCATATTTGGGTTTTTCGGTACGAGATCGTGCGAGAATACGTCATCGAGTAGAGTTTGGAGTTGCGCGACACTAACGGTATCTGCGTTACCTTGATCTTGAAGTGAGTTGACAAAGTAAGACTTAAGCTCCTCAATATTTGTCCTTTGCGGGTTGAATAGTAAGCGATAATCGTTGAGTAAAGCCAAAGTTTTCGCTTGATCTTCGAGGTTCACATAGACGAATAAATCTTTCTCGAGCATGTTCTCCATCGAAGGCAATAACACACTTTGCAGTTCACTAAAGTAGGCTTTTTCTACCTCACTTTTGATACTAGGCCCAAGCACAAATGGTAAGGCGTACCATGGGTCAGGCTTAGTATATAAACTGTATATTCGGTGTAATGAATATAAATTTGGAATGTTTTCTGAAAGATTTTCAATATCATAAGGAGAGGCTGAAATGGACTCCTTATATCTTTCTAACATGGTGTCTGCGCGTGCTTCTCGGGCATTTTGATAATCAAAGTCCAATTTGATCATCGCCAAAGTACCAATAAGTAGCAACAGCCAAGCTAAGGTGTAGACAGTTTGGCTAAATAGTAGGGTATTTTCTTTGCGTTTGTTGACGCCAGACAGTTCGTGCTCATTGAGGACAACATGCGTCATGATCCTTTGTGCAAACAGGGTTTGCTGGACTGGTATTTGCGGGCGCTGGCAATAGCTTTCATTGCCTAATGAATGATTGATAGCACTAGCCAGTACATCGTGTTGGGTGTGTTCTTGACCATTATGAGTAAAGTAAAATCCTCGAAAGAGCAGGCCATCACTCAACTGCTCTCCTCGATATAAGCGTTGTAAAAACGCCCATAGGTTTTGTTTTAAGAGCCCAAACTGCAAAGGCGCACTGGCAATAGAGTTGCGATACTCTTGATTTAGTTGACCCGATAACGCGTTACTCATGCTAGCAATCAATTGGCCAATTAGGTGATCGTATTCCTCATTAAACCAGTTTGCATCAATGCCCCCATGTTTTTGATAGGGGGAAGTGGCACCAAATACGTCGTCACGTTTAGATTCATCAAAGCCGGAGAAAAATTGGCAAAAATCGGCAATTCCCCCCATATTGGTAACCAAGTTATAAATTGGAAGATTTAGGCCAAAGGAATGGTTATAGGTTTTGATTTGTGACTTTAAGTCATCAGCAAGATTACTGACAACTTCATTATTCTCCAGCAGCTGCGCAGCATCGGTGGTGACGATTATGCCGTTACAAGCTTGTCTCGGTCGCCACTTATTTAGGCTTTTGCACAGTGTTTTTAAGTATTCAGGGTGTTGGTCATCGCCAAGACTCACGGAGATAAGAGTCGAGTGCTCCCCTAGCCAAAACAAAATTGGAAAGTCGATATCGTTACCAAAATCGTCGACTTTATACGCTTCATAACCCATTTGGGTAATAATGGGCTTATCTTGGTGGGGGTTGTTGCTGAGCATGATGTAGATCGGGTGGTCGTATTTACTATCAAACCGCCTTTTCTGCTGCTGCAGTTTCTTCATCCGATTAAAGTGGGCAATGAGTAATTTTGCTCGCCGGTGAATCACTTCAATATCTTCGCTAGGCTTTTTCGCTGGGCTCGAAAATCGGCTAAAAAGCCAATAGGTAATAAGCCCGACGACTAATGCGATGCCTAAATTTATGACAAGGGACATGACCAAGCTTGATTTCAGCGAGGTGAGCATAACCACTGCCGCCCCAGCCGTATAGAAAAAGACAGCCGTTAGTGCAGAGAAACTTAATGCTTTACGTCGATTTTTTTTAGGAGATTTGTCGTCAGGCATATTAATTGGACTCTTTTGGCTTAGTTGGTGATGAATCACCACGAACTATAATTGGTTTGATCTTGCCGTTGTCTTGGTACCAAGCTTTTATCTTACGAGCATTGTCAGAGGACGTAGAGCGGACGATCACTCGGAAATAATCGTTATAAGGTAACACTTCTGCTTTATAGGAAGAGGGTGCTAACTTTTTCGCAAAGGTTTCAGCATTGCTCTTGCTGGAAAAGGTCGCGAGTTGGACAAACCAAGGAGATTTACTGGTTGCGAGAGAAGCTGGTGGGGTTTGTGAGACCAGTTCTACTTTGCTAGCTCGCTTAGGTGAAGTGGCCAAATCTTTATCGTCACTAATGAAAACGATATCTTTGACGTGGCCCGACAATACATAGCGTTCGCTAAACTGCGGCAAAAAGCTGAAATCTCGCGCACGCTGATTGAACGTCTTGCTGTACCAAAACTTGGTTAGGCCCATGCTGGTTGCGATAAGACAAATGAAAAACAGTGAAGTGATTAAGTAGCGTTTTCTTCTCGTTGGCTTACGTATTTTTGGTAGCGCGACTTTGGTTCGACAGTAAATACTGCCTGTTTGCCGATATTGGCTGATAACTTGTTCAAGTTGATGAATGAAGGCTTTAAGCTGTTCGCTGCCTGTTTCTCTATATTGGCCTTTAAAACCAATATTCAAAAACAAATAGATAATTTCTAGAAGATCAATCAGTTTGTGAGGCTGGCGAGTGGCCTTCTCAGCAACGGTAAAGAATAATTCGCCGCCATTACGCATACCAAATAGCTCACTGAGTAACGTTTTGTTTTCCCAACCTCTCTTTTCACCCCACTCGGTATAGATGATAAATTCATCAACCACGACAGCATACAGGAAACAAAGTTTATCGATGACGGCGACAGGGTAGGTGAAACTGGCACCTTTCGCTTTAATCTCATTAATTTCTTCGATGAGCCTTCCTCTGAGCGTTGCGAGATCATCTGGCTCTGGCAGGCTGGTTATTTTCAATACGGTAGCCAAGAGCTCGCTACTGATATTGATCAGCTGATTTTCTGCTTTATCAAAATGGCGCAAAAATTCAACTTGCGTATCAGAGACCTGGACTCGAGAATAGGTGGTTGGGTCCGCGGTATCGGATACATCGTCAAATTTATTTTGTTTGTCATCCCAGACAAGGGTGGCTTCATCTAAGTAATCCATAGACCTATCTCAATGCATAGAGAACAACTTCTAGCTCGGAAAGTCGAGCGTCGACGTGTAAAGCAAGCGCATCGCGGGTTTCTAACATGTCTAACCAGTTGCGATCCGATGAATCGACCTCAAAGTAGGCCACGCCTTGCAATGGTTTGAGTTCGTTAGGGGCCAGTGGTAGCGGAGTTAGGTTTATACCTGAAAGCGAATTCCTGACTAATTCGACAATGCGAGTATTGCTGCTTAGTTTTGCTGAAATTGGAAACAGTTCGTTTAGTTCGCTACTGCTGACCGAGGATTTCACGCTCAATACGAAGCGGCGATTCGCGACGGCAGCTGGATCTTTAATGATGGTGCGAAGTAATCGGCGTTTCTCGAAGAGTGATGTATCCCAATTAAATTCAATAACTGAATCTTGCTGAACGAGGGTCAAAATGTTTCTTAAGCTCGCGAACAGTGGGTTAAAACTGCGGTAGAGATGGTGAAACTGAAGTGGCGTACAGGTATCAGGGATCGCGGGGGACAGCGCCATCACTTGAGCTTCGAATTGTTTGAGTTTGCCATACAATTCGTGAGTCTGTAATTTCGGGTTGGCAATGGTGAGGTCAAACCACGGCAGCCACGCATTGAGTGTTTGCAGCCACAGGTAATCTTGCATGAGAGACTGAGCGCTCTTCTGTCCTTGGCCTGCATGAATCCGTTGCAGTAAGTTTTGTGCTCGATTACTGGTTAACGCATGGACTTCTTTCAGGCGTTCAGACAAAAATTGTGACGCACCGTAATGCAAACAAGCGGGGATAAAGGCGCGGTCAAGAATAACGTCTCCCGATTCACTGCTTTCCAGAATCTTAGCGACAGGGATGAGTGTGAACCCTGATGTATCATCGTTATCGAGCTTTAGCGTAATATTCAGGTGAGCGACATCAATCGCGATACTGGCATTGGCCGAAGTAGACGTGTCAAACACATTGATTGAGCGGGTTAGGTAGCGGCTCTGATCTGCTTCGTTTTCGCTGTAATCATTATTCCCTTGAAGGGAAATAGGCAAAGCAATGTACGCGACGGTTTCAATGCAACCTTGTGGGATATTAATCGCGATTTCATGAGCCAATTCAAAATGTGTTCCGTCGGGGAAGACACCTGAGCACGATGAAACTGACAGTTTCCCTATCCTAAGCAGTTCGTGATTAATCGTTAGCTCGGTGATGCCATAAAAGGGCGAGAAACCGGCTAAAGTTTCGACGTTTTGTCGAATGTAATTTTGAACGTATCGATCTTGCTGCTGAAAATGTTGGGGAGCAATGAACATACCTTCTTGCCATACTACTTTTTTATACGCGTCCACGTGACCTTCCTATGTTCTTTGCGTGAATAGCTAAAAAATCTGCCACCAACTTGATTTTGGGGTGATTACTTTGATCGTTGCTTTATTGTCTTTGATATCAAGCTGAAAATATTGATCCGATTTAGTTGGTAGTACTGTGACAGATTTAGATTGGCTGTTTTGATAGTTAGCAAATTCTGCTAATACAGCCAGATAGCGCGTGTTTTTATCGACATTAATCGTGATGTCTTTCTTTGTATTCGGTACGATGATCGGCAACACTTGCTTGGCAACCAATTTTGAGCCAAGCAATTTCGTATCATCGCTATATAAGTCAATGAAAGGCAACTGCTTAAACTGTTGTTGATCAGTCAATTGATACAATCGAACAACGACAGGGTTAGATTGCTTACTTTGATACTGGTTAATAGATTTATCTGCATTGATACTCACTTTGTACTGAACGCTGGTGGGCGCCGGACTTGATGAGCAGCCGAATAGTAATAATACAGAGAAGACAGCTAACCACTTACTCATTGGTTTTCCTTATTCTGTTTTTGCATATTTTCCATAAATAGGGCTTTGAATTGACGTTGAAAGTCGCCATTTTTGAGGCGGTGCTTAAAGTGTTTTCGGTAGATACGCCAATATTTTTTATCTTTGTTAGCGAAAACCCCACTGATGTACTCGTTGAATTGCTGTTCGAGTTGGTCGGGGGCGAAATTGTCGAGAAACTCTTCGACCGTATTTTCTAATGCAGCGAACAATGCTTCGTGTTGTAGTTGTGGGTTCTGTATGAACTGTTGATTTTTCTCGGATATGTGGATTAACTTATCCAGTGACTCTCGGAGGTATGTTCCTCTCGCTGCCTCATTGTGAACAGGAAAGTACTCCATGTCCGCACCATCTTGGGCAAAGGGCTCAACAGTTTCTAGTGGGTCGTTATTTCGGCTTTCTGGCGATTCGATATTTGCCTCTATTTGGCTCTTGTCGATGTCATCAAATGGGTCCGCCTCAAAAGGGTCGTCACTTAATACGTGATCTTTGGAAAAGCTGGATTTTGGCTGGGTTGGTACTTCAAATTCATCCGCGTCAAGAAAATCAGTCTCTTCGTCTTGCAGATCTAACGTGAAATTTTGCTGTGGCTTTTGGGTATCTTGTTGAGGCTGTGACTTGGTGTTGGAGTGGCTGACTAAAGTGCTAACAAGAATGGTGTAATTTTCTACTTTTAAGATATCGCCATCATTCAGTGGATAGTCTTTGTCTCTTAACAAAGGTTTGTCGTTGAGCATCGAACGATTTTGGCTGGTGTGCTTGACGACATAACCAGTTTCTGTGCGCTTAATGTGACCATGGACTCGAGAGATTCGTTTGCTTTGATCGGGTAAGCTGATATCACATGATGACGCCCGGCCGAAGCAGCCTCCCGACTCGGGCAAATATATAACACGAGACGTGACGACTTCTTCCTGGGGTATAGATATTAAATGTACGCTAATTGACATCAATTATCCCTCGCACTTTAAAATAGCTGAATTAAAGCTTTGTAGAAAGCCAGGGTATTGCTCAAGGAATCGATTGGAGAAATACACACCCATATTTTCGGTTTTTAACTCTCTTCGCTTAAAGAAATCTTGTGGTAATGAGGCCTTTTTCATTTCACCGCTGAAAACTAATTCGTCTTCTAAGGCGACATCAATTTCTCGGTCTTTTAGCAGTTTCAGGAGCACCGTTGCATTGCGCGGCTGTTTCACAACATTAAAGCCGTGCCGTTTGAGCCAGAACCATTTACTAGAGCCAAATTTGGCGGAAAATTTAAGGTTGATTTTGGACAGTTCATCAATTTTTGGAGTGACGCCCGGTGCAAAAAACCAGTCTAACTTTTGCGCTGCGATAGGGGATGACAAAGTCGCATATTCGTCGCGTTCTTTAGTTTGTGTCGCTGCGAAAAAGCCATGCTGCGTGCCACTGTGCACTTTCAATTGTGCTTCTGACCATTTGGTCATGGTAATTTGATAGGGCTGCCCCATTTTGCTGAGAATGCATTTGATCTTGTCTAAAGCAATGCCTTGCATGTGGCCATTTTTATACTCTTGATAAGGTGGCCAGCTTTGCGTTGTCAACAACAAACGCGCAGGCCCTATGTGTTGCTGCGCATAACTAAAAAAGGGCAAGCCAAGCAAAACTATGGCTAGCTTTAATTTCTTTGCGTTTTTTATCAATAAACTGAATGTCAATGTACTCTTCCTACTAGCTCAGAAATTTTTAAAATAGAGACTGGCGGATAATAATTCAGAGTTTGAGCAGCGTTCATATTTACGATGTATGAATATTGGCTTAATGCTTCAACTGGAATTTCATGCGCCTTTTTTTTGTCGTTTAAAATTTGCTCAGCTTTATAAGCAGCAAACTGCCCAGTATTATAGTAACGACTTACCACACCAAATAAAGCCTTGTACTTACGAATTGGTGCCTCGGTAGCAGAAAAGGCAGGAATATTCACATCGCGAAGACTTTCTACGATATGTTTTCCGTTGGCAATAATATAAGAATCGGGTGGAAGATAAGCGAGCTCAATACCGTCTTTACGCATTTTACTGATAGTAGAGTCAACTAATGCAAGGCTAGGTTGTCCGTTACTTGCGCTAAGAGGGTATAGCTGGACTTGAATCGGAGATTTTGCTGCTATTTCAGCAAGCTTTTTAGCCGTCAATAATGAGTTATATTCAGAGGGTGTATAGAGAACCCCGACGGATCTTTTTCCTTTAAGTTGTGCAATTGCTTTCAATTGAACAGAAAGAGGGACGATATGGCTAACGCCAGTAAAATTTCTCGGCTGGTTATTATCCGAAGATACTATTTTTGACCCGACAGGATCGGTAACAATATTAAACACCACCGGAATGTTATGGGTGCTGGAAAATACCGATGGATTGTTATAGCTGCCCAACAACTCTCGCGTAATGGTAGTGCCAAAGCTATATATTAGATCCGGATTATATTGGTCGATATGGTGAATGTATTGTTTTAACTGGGCTTTATCTCTGTTGGCATCAAGAATAGTGAAACGAATGTTACCACTCTTGCCTAAATCATCCATAAAACCACGCTCTGCATCTGTGACGCCGCGCCAAAGTAGAAGAACAACGTGTTTGTTTTCTTTAGTCGACGTAGCCGAAGGCTCCTGCGCAGAGCTCAGTACGGGAATCAACGCTAATAATAAAAGTGCGTAGTGAAAGATCCGATAACACTTTTTCATGAAGACACCTCAACATTATGCGCTTTATCTTTCTTCAAGAAGGTTGAATAGAAAAAATACAATATGGATGCACTGATAAGCAACGCGAGGCCAAATATCATTATGGTCATATTATAGCCAAATAAACTCAATGCGAGCCCACCCAGCAAAGGACCAAGCACATTACCAATTCGCTCAGTTAGACGGAAAATACCGATCACCTTGCCGTTATCTATCCCTTGGTCAGACAAAAGGTCCATGATTAAAGGGATCTGAGGCGAGACGCTGATACCGTGTGCGATACCAATTAAAACCACAATGAGCAATAAACCAAATGAACCATCGATGAAAGTAATATTGAGCATTGCTAATGCTGACAGCACGCCCCCCACAACAATGAAAGCGATTTTATTGCGCATCTTGTCAATTAAGATAGCACTGAGCGGGGAGATAATAATTATCGCTAACCCGTACCCCATCATTATTCGTCCGGATACCGCGCTGCTTTCTCCTAAATATTTTAAGTAAACAGGACAAATATAATATAGGAAGCCAGTGAGAACAATTTTGGCTGGGATGGCACTAAAAAAAGTGATCAGAGCGAAGTACTTATTACTCAATAGTATTTTGAAGTCTTTTAACTTCACCGGCTCACTTTTACTGTTGATGCTGCTTTTATCAAAGAAAACTGCGACCAATAAAGCGCTAACAAGTGCTAGGAAGGACGCCATCACGAACGTTTCTGAATAGCCGAGTTTGTCAGCTAAGATGCCTCCTATCGCCGCCCCGCATAAAGATCCTGAGAAAAACGCGGATAAAAACGTTGCCATCCCTTTGGTTCTATTGGAACTATTGGTTGCATCTGTGATGTAGCCTTGTGCGGAAATAAATACAATACCATAACCCACCGCGGTCAAAGCGCGGGTTAGTAACAAGAGTTCTAGTGAGTGAGTCAGAGCTGTACAGAAAAGCCCAATACTGGTAATGACGGAACCAGAAATTAAAGAGACACGACGGCCCACTTTGTCCGACCAGTAGCCCGCGAAAGGCAACGAAATCGCCCAGACTAGCATAAATAATGAGATAGGAATGCTGGTCACTAAATGCTCGGGGATGAAGCTTTGTTGGCTGCTAAGAGAAGACACAAAATTTGGGAAGAAGGCCAAAGACGATGCTTCAGCAAACACTAATAAGAACAAAGGTAAGCGAATAAATCGGCGGTCTCGTCTATCGAGCTGTTTCGATTCTTGGGTTGGATTTAAGCCGACAATATACGCATTGACTTTCGATAGTAGCCGACCAATTTCATCTCTTGAAGTAACTTTGACTAGATGATTGACGACGTCTCGATTTGCAGACATCAACGCTTGCTTGAGCTGTTGCCACGGGGAAAGAATCATAAAGTGGCAGAGAAACATGATAATTTCGGCGACAACTAAGCTAGATGTTATCAATACAGTTAACATATCCATGAAGCTTTCTTTCAGTAACGTAGCGGTAATATTGTTATCTAGAGTGAGTCTTAAGGTGAGGTTAGAGTGCCCCGCATTGGCAATCGGCTGAGAGACTTCGATAACATGATCGGTGTGACCAAATTGATATTTATACAGAGGTTGGTTTTTCTTTAGCAATGATATTGCAAGTAAATCATTGTGGTTATGTACATAGTGTTGGAATTCGCTTTCAAGTCCGGTTAGCTCACCGACTGGCACACCATGGGAAAGTAATCGGGAGATCATCGTCGATAAAGAGTCACCGATGAGGTTGGTTTTTTGTTCGAGTTTAAGCTGATAGATCTGGGAAAAGGTGTTGGTGGATTGATAGGACGAGCCTAAGTTCGCGATAATCGTTAGCACGATCACCATGCCAATAATTAAAATAGGGAGTCGAGTAAATTTAAATTTCGCCCAGCGCCCGTCCGTTTGATTGACCGATATCGCTTTATGGGCTTGAGTCAGTTGTTCCGAGGCTGTGAGGCCGTCCGTTTTTGAAGATAAAATATTATCTGCGGCGCGGATTTTTTGCACTAAGTGGTTAAGTAAAAAGTGCAGACAGACAAAACCGACAATAGCACAGCTTAGAATCCAAAATGTCGCATACAGCAACTGAACTTGGAGTAATTTACTTTTTACGGCATCCAGCTTTGCGGTGGAATAGTAGAGAAGCACCTCGCCAACTTTCACGCCAAAGGTGTTATTGATGGCGAGCTTTATGTTTCTCTCGCCTTCAGATGTATGCTTTCCATGCCCAAACAGGCGTTTTCCTTGTGCATTAACAACGCTTAACTCGTTAATGCCATCCACCAGCTTGGTCCGTCGCTCAATGATCGACGAAATATTACTGATGGATGACAAGGGGAGGCCTAACGAAATGGCCTGAGTGATATCGTTGTGTGTTTCTTCTGCAACCGTTTGGTAGATAGAGTCAGATGTGGCGGTTAACCTTTTTCCAAAGTTTAAATAATTCAGCGTGGTATTTAGCCCTACAGAAAAGAGTAGGACCGCCACGATGGCCAAAACCAGCTTTACCCTAAGTGACAAAGCGAACCGGTTTTGTCGGGTATGTGTAGTTGTGTCTATCAAGCTGTACCTTCCTTGGTTAGCTATATGAACTACTGAATCGTTAAATTGAAATCTTCGCCGTCTTCGAGCACAGTTACCGCTATTTGACTAATCGGCTCTTTACGGCTGAGTCGCCCGATACATTCTTCAGCCAATCGTGGCATCAACGAACGATTGATGATTTGCTCCACTGCACGTCCACCTGTTGTCGGGTCAGTATTTTTATCGACCACTAGGCGAACAAATTGTTCATCCCAGTTAAACGTTGCTTGATATTGCTCTGCAATTTTTTTCTTGATTCTGTGAAGAGAGATCTCAGTGATTTTGGCGAGCTCATCATCATTTAGTGGGTAATATGGGACGATAGTGGTTCTTCCCAAAAATGCAGGCTTGAAGAAGCGTTGTAATTCGGGGCGAATCGATTCGAGTAATTCGTCGTTATCTATCTGACCATCAGTGTCATCACATACATCGCAAATTGCTTGGTCGGCGGCATTTGATGTCATGATGATGATGGTGTTTTTGAAGTCAACCGTTCGTCCTTCGCTGTCTTTAATATGCCCCTTGTCAAAAATTTGATAGAACAGATCGTGTACCCCTGGGTGGGCCTTTTCCATTTCATCAAGTAACAACACGGAGTAGGGGTTACGTCGAATCGCTTCTGTTAGTACACCGCCCTCACCAAATCCAACGTAGCCCGCAGGTGAGCCAAGCAACATTGAAATCTTATGTTCTTCTTTGAATTCAGTCATATTGATGATGGTGAGGTCATTGCTACCTCCGTATAGTTGCTCAGCAAGCGCCATGGCTGTTTCGGTTTTACCGACGCCACTTGGGCCGCACATCAGAAATACGCCGATGGGTTTGCGGTTATCTGTTAAACCCGCGCGAGATATACGAATGGCTTTGGCGAGTTCTTGCTTGGCGACGTCTTGGCCGATAACACGTTTGTTGAGTTCATCTTCTAGGGTCAGCAGTTTGGCAATTTCATCACTCATCATGTTGCCGACAGGTATCCCAGTCCAGCTAGCGATGATCTGGGCGATGGTGTTGTCATCAACCATGGCGTTGACGAGAGGCTCTTCACCTTGCACTTCTTGCAATTGATCCAGTAGTTTGTTGAGTGAGTCCTGTTTTTCTTTCTCAACATTGCCTGCGAGTTGTTGTTCTGTGATTTCTTGCTGAACGACTTTTACTTGGTCAACCAGATCGACTTCTTTTTCCCATCGCACTTTATAGGCAGCGAGCTTATCAGTGTTTTGGTCGATTTCTTGGTTTATTTCTGTAATGGCCTCAGCGCTATTGGCAAACAAGGCTTCTTCTTTTTCTAGCGCTGCTTTTTCGTTTTCTTGATAGCGCAGAGTCTGCTCTAGACTTTCAATCACTTCCGGCTTGGCACCTTGCGTTAAAGCGATACGCGCGCTCGCAGTATCCAACAAGCTGATTGCTTTATCCGGTAGCTGACGGCTCGGCAAGTAGCGAATGGACAAGTTCACCGCAGCTTCTATGGCGGATTCAGCAATGAAGGCGCCGTGGTGATCTTGTAGTGAGACGGCAATGCCTCGCAGCATTTGCATAGCGTCTTCAGCGCTTGGTTCTTCAACAGAAACCACTTGAAAACGACGAGTTAGCGCTGGGTCTTTTTCAAAATACTTTTTATATTCCGCCCAAGTGGTCGCGGCAATAGTCTTAAATTCGCCGCGAGCCAGCGCTGGTTTAAGGAGATTTGCAGCATCGTTTTGCCCTGCAGCACCACCAGCACCAATCAGAGTATGCGCTTCGTCGATAAAGACGATGATCGGTACTTCGGAGTTTTTCACTTCGTTGATGACATCTTTTAAACGGTTCTCAAACTCACCTTTGACGCTGGCGCCAGCTTGCAGCAGCCCTAAATCTAACGAATGAATTTGTACCCCTTGAATAGCTCCCGGTACCTCGTTGGCGGCGATCCGTAGAGCGAGCCCTTCTACGATGGCGGTTTTTCCCACTCCTGGTTCGCCGACGATGATCGGGTTGTTTTGCCTTTTCCTGCACAGGATATCGATCGCTTGCCTGACTTCTGCATTTCGGCCAGAAATCGGGTCGATGTTGCCATCAATCGCTTGTTGAGTCAGATTTATCGTGTATTTGCTGAGGGCATCGTTGCCACTCGGTGTCATATCCGCAGACTTGCCAGTTGTGGCACTAGAGCTTGCTCGTTGGATAGGCGTTTTGCTGATGAGGCCTTGCAATGATTCTAGAGAGACAGATTGTAGGCTTTCGAGTTGAAGCGTATTCACTCCCATGACATTCTGCTGCAGTAAGGCTTGGACTAGATGAAGACTGACGATTTCACCGTGTCCATAGTTGACTGACGCGATCATCCAAGCGTCTTTGGTTAACTCTGTCAGCGCGTGGCTAAGGGTTGGTTGCCCCTCATTCCCCTTTGTCAATCGAGCGATTTTGGTCGTGAGTTCATTAACGACGATATCTTGTGAAAGCTTTTGCGAATCAAATAAAGCGTTCAGCTTGTTGTCATTTTGAGAAATGAGTTGTAGCAACCAGTGCTCAACTTCTATCGCTGCAACGCCTTGATTCATTGCAGCTCCAGCAGAGGCTTCTAACGCGAGTTTTAAATCGGGTGACAATTTTCCAACGAGGTTGGTTAAGGTAACTTGGGTCATAAAGTAATTCCTTGTATCTCATTCGACTGCACTGATGAATAGTGCGCTATTTCAGCAATATTTTAACGGTTTCCACTGGGTTTCTTTCCGGTGCTAAGCAATCTACTTCTCCTAGCCGCGCCGCCTTGCTAGCGTCCGACGACAAAATCGGCCTTTCTAAATAAGAGCGCTTCACGATCAGGTAGATAGAAATGGGGGTGCTATCTCTTAGGTAGTGCTGGGTGAGGTCTCTCATTGTACAGGCAAGCATCTGATCGCTTTGTATTTCTTCGAATTCACTTCTTTGTTTGGGCGTAATAAAAAGCTGTAAATGATTGTACTGGGCAAGGCAAGTACTGCCAATAAGAAAGCCTTGCCCAGCGGCACTATTGTAATGCTCGGCGCTTCCTAAGCGAGTGAGAGAGTCTGCAGGAAGTTGACGACGTTCGTGTGATTTACACTTTACATCAATCGCATAGGGGAAATAGTCGTTTAATATCTGCTGTAGTGTGCCCAAGTTACGGTTTTGTTTACTTAATAATAACGAGTACTGCAGATAATCATGAGACTCACCAAGATCAGCGATGTTGTTGAGTAAGGTTATCAATTCTGGTGCTTGTTCTTGTTCTAACAGCAACCAGCGTTTGATGTTCGCATGATAGGAGATTTCAAAATGACGTTGATTAAATACGTCGAGAAAATCTTTTAACGCATGGTCTTCTCTGTGCAAAGACGACAATAGCTCTTCGTACAGATAATTGGGAATAACGCCTTTGACCCCGGACAGAGCTGTCATGGCTAAACGAAGCTTAGCACCATTGTTTTTAAAAGAAAAATATTGAATTTCTTCAGGGTGGCCAGTTGGAATCGCTTCAGACTTTAATTCAAGTGATATCTGTGATGAGCTCACTTGCTTTAAGCGATGTAATAGCCTCATTGCTTGAGTAAAATCATAGCGCTTGGGCTGTATGGCCAAATCTTTCACGAAACTCATCATGTTTGACTCACTGTATCGTCGTAAGTTGTCTTACAGACATTGTTGGCTTATAAACATTGCTGACTACCATGTATCTTGGGATAGCGCCGGGCTACGCCGTCACGACCATAGATTTTTATAGTAAGGCGAACATAACGATCGAAACTACAAAATTGCTGGAAAAATCGATTCATAACGTCACTAAATGCTAGGTAGGGGCCGGAGGTGTCCAGAGTAAGCTCAATTTCTGTGCCGGGAGAAAATACGTTTTGACCAAGAATCCGGATCGCAGATACCTGAGATTTAAAAGAGACACTGCGAATCATTTGAATTTCAGATGCAGGGACTTGCTCTCGGCTGCATAAACTTAGCATCTGCTTGAGCGTATCCGCTGCGTTTTCTGCTTGCAATAGAGTGGAAAAGTTACAATTCATCAAACCAATGAACTGCCAATGGATATGTTGGTCACGCTCTCTCTCTATGGGGGCAGAAGGCGGATAAATGGTGGAAAAGCTTCCCGGCAAGTCGATGCTTTCTTGGCACTCTAACTCTCCATCTATCGCACAGGCTTGCTTTCCATTGGTGCATAAAAGTCTGCTGCCGTACAGTTTGTTGAATTCAATACCAGATTGATTGTTGAGCGAAATGGTCAAATCAAACTCGCCGCTTACGTTGCGTTTTGATTGCCAAGAATCGCTGTTGGGGTCGGTGTGATACTTCTGCTTGAATACTGGGGTGAGCGGTTTTTCCCCTGTTGGGGTTATTTCGTAAATATCTAACACCTCAACCACTTCAATGTGATCTCCACTGTGTGACTCCGCATTGATGGGTACGGACAGGCGGCGTTGGTCGTAACTGACAGGCTCCCCTGTGTGCTCGAATAGGTTGAGCGCAGGTATAACGTTTAGCTTAAATACGTTGGGGTTGAATAAGCGCATGAACTCCGAAGGGAGTGATGACATAAAAAGATTAATAACGATTTCAGAAGTATCGAGTTGATGTGTGTATTCTTCAAATCCTTTTAGGCGGAAGAATTGTCTTTTCTCTTTGAAAAAGAAGAACTCATTGATGAGTTGATAACCGGAAAATTGATTGCCGTGCTCGGGTAAGAACTTGAAACTCATATCACTGACGCGGTTTTTAAGTCGCTGGTTATCAATAGTGATATGTTGTTTGAAGTCAGAGTCGGAAATCGAAATACAGGCGGTATTGCTTAGTATCAGCTCGACAAGGGAATCTGCATTATTTTCAAAGCCTTGAACGAAAAAATCTAAGTCACTTAACTCGAGGTGGCGAAAATGCAGTTCAGGATCGCCAGTGGAGAGTGAAATCTGGATGACGGCTGAACTTTGCTCAGCTTCCGCTGGCCGATTGAAACTGAAAGGCGCACTTAACGCACCTACCGCAGTGATATGATAGGGCGCAATATGAAGGTCGTCGACGGTGGTAAATGTACACTCGCCTTCATTGACGGAAGCGACAAACTGAGAGCCCGCGGGAAGGCTGGTAGCCTCAATGGGCTCATCGCTCGCATTTAATTCCAGATACGCGACACTCGGTACGGTTTGAATATACGAAGGGTACAAGACATCTAATAGGCCTTCAGTGACATCAGGTAGTTGATCTGATAGCTGCTTTACAACGGTTGCGTTGAGTAGTGCAACGCCATCAAGCAAACGGGCAATGTTTGGGTCTTCAATTTTGCCTTGGTGAAGTTTTAGGCTTTCTGCGTGAGCTGGGTATGCGTTGCCAAATTGGCCTAAAGAGCGACGGACAAATGCCAGCTCCTGCTCATAATAGCGTAGTAGAGGATCAGTCATAACTATCTTCCTCCAAAGTGGTGGTTAAATCGCTAAGGGCAATCCTAGATTCAAACACAAGTTCGTTATTACCGTATTGCGTTTCTATATTAGCGAGGATGTTAAATGAAATCGCGTTCTCGCCTTCTTTTCGATCACGAAGTTCGACGGTGACATCACTTAGCCTTGGCTCAAAATCATTGATGAGGGTGGCCAGGCGAATGGACAATTGCGTGGAATCGAGCGTGGCACTGAGAAGTTGTGAATCTTCAATGCCAAATCGATATATTGAACGGTTTATTTCCAGTAACCTTTCATCTAAATCAATGAGAGAAGCCTCACTTTCAAATAAACGCGTGAGGTTATATTTGATGTCTTCGACTTCGCGGTCTTCATTGCTGGGTTTGTCAGATAAAAAGGTATTGTAAAAACTCATCATGCCACCTCGTTCAGTTCTGTGGTCAGCACGATTTCACCGCTGAAATAGTCATATTGATATTGAGGAGCAATACGTAGAGTGCAAGAGAAACACCCAGGTTGAGATAAAGACTCCGTGACCACTATTTTTGCGAAACTAAGCGGGTATTTTGAAAGCGTCTCTTCGTTGGCGAAGGAGACGTTACTGGAAAATTTCTCAATCCATTGAGTGAGGAATTCTTCACATTCAGATGCGGTACTAAAGCTACCTATCATCTCTCTGACTTGTGATTTGAGGTAGTGAGCAATCCGGCAGCACATTAACGTTGTTTGGATTTGCGTCAGCACTCGATCGTTATCAGCTGCGCCATGTTGCCAAATGGAGTTATTTCCATTGAAGTAATACTTATTGGTGAGAGGGCTACAGGTGAGTGGAATGAAACCTTGCCCTGCATAAAAGGTCGATAAGTGGCCAAAGAGTGAGACATCAGTTTGCGGCGAAGCCAAATACTCCGCTTGAATGCCTTTGCTTTTTAAATTGACGACGGCTCCTTGATGTTTGTCGTTCCAGCGAGATTTCAAAAAACCAAACCAATTAACCCTATGGTGCTCACGCATGATGGTTGAGACAAAAGGGAAAACAGCTTTCCCATACAGTCCGGAACCAGATTCATTATAAATAAAGCCGACTTTACCGTTTTTATAAGGTTGTCTCATGAGCACTTCTGGCATGGTAATGCCAAGAAATCGAGATGATGGCCTACGGCGAATTTCTTGCCATGAGCGATAATCTGGACCGCTGAGAATTTTCTCTATTCTTTCAATATCTGATAGCCAATCGGCTTGATTGTTGACGAAGAAATTTTTCCCCGGTGAAAAAATCATCGGGCACAGTGTGCTTTCCCCAAGCCGCCCAATTAACTCTAATGTGAAGATGTCATCGAAATCGTAATCAAAGTCCATTTCCATTGAAATCGAATGAGTGAAGGCAATACAACCAAAGGGCTGGCCACCCAAGGTATTGAGCTCTCGATTACCGATCATGTTATAGAGTGTGCTGGAGCGGGTATTGTAGGCTTGGTTGACGTCCGCTGAGACTTCCTCCCAGCTCATATCAAGCACTTTTAACTTGGTTCGTTGGTAGTTAATCGGTAGGGAAGAAAGCCCTTTCAAGCCAAGCCAATTTCTTTCCAGCTTTTGTAAATCTGGGTGGTGTAAAATGCTATCTAGTTGCTTCGATAGTAGGGCGTCTAATCGCGCAATTAAACGTGCAATGGTAGATTTGGCACGTAGCGGGCTTTGGAGAACATTGTCGTCGATGAGAGACAATAAAGAGAACGCCTCTGTTATAAAGGAGTCGTCTTTGTTGTCTAGTTGATTGAAGGCATCTTGCCATTGACTATTAAACTGCATAGTACGTTATTTTGGCCGGATTGCTCCGGCCAAACCTTATTAAAAAGTAAGCCTTATAAAAGTTAGCCTGGAATTTTCGCGACCATGCGAACTGAGGTCGTTAATTCTTCCAACTGCAACCAAGGCCTTAAATGAGCGACCGCTGAGTAAGCACCGGGTTTACCAGGCTGCTCGACAACAGAAATGGCCGACTCTGCTAGAGGTGTTTTAGAGCGCTGTTCGTTACCGATAGCACCAGCATTCGTGTACTGGTCAATCCAAAGCTGTAGGTTGCGTTGTACATCAGTGGCTTCTAGGTTTGAACCTAGCCAATCACGCCCCATAACCTTGAGGTAATGGGCAATACGTCCGCTAGCCATGATATACGGCAATCGTGCGGAAATAGCCGCGTTAGCGGTTGCATCTGGGTCGGTGTAAGTTTTTGGTTTTTGTGTGGTTTGGCCACCAATAAATACACCATAGTTGGTGCTTTTATAGTGAACTAAAGGCAAGAAACCTAGGTCGCTGAGCTCTTTTTCACGCTCATCCGTTAGGTTAACCTCCGTTGGACACTGCTGCACCAAATCGCCAGCTTCAGTTTTATACGTGAGATTTGGTAGGCTTTCGACTTTACCGCCATTATCTAAACCACGAATCGCCGTACACCAACCGAATGCCGTGTAGGACTGAGTCATTTTTAGACCTAAATCATAGGCGGCGTTAGACCAAACCAATTGACTGTTGTCTTTTGGTTTAGGGTTGCCGTCCATATCTGTGTCTAACTCTTCGTAGTTAAACAGGTCCGTTTTTAGTCCTTTTTGTCCATATGGTAGTCTTGATAGCGTTCTTGGTAGAGTTAGAGTGACATAACGTGCGTCGTCGCTTTCTCTAAATGAATTCCATGCCGCGTACGCTGGTGAGTCGAAGCCTGCACCAACGGGTTTGTGCTCATCAAATGTCGAGAAGTTATCGAATTCAAACATTTGCGCATTTGCCGCTGCGACAAATGGCGAGTGACAAGCGGCGGCTACTTCACCCATGTAGCGGAGTAGGGCGACATCTTCGTCTTTGGCACTGAACTCATAATCACCAATAAATGCACCATAAGGTTCGCCGCCCGCAGTACCAAATTCGCCTTGATAAAGTGCATTGAATAGAGGGCTGCGGTCAATCGCTGGCGCGTCTTCGAATTGCTCAAGCAGCTCATCTTGAGAAAAATCGACCATTTTGATTTTAAGCGTTTTACCAAGTTCACTCTCTTTAACCATCTTCTGTAGACCCATCCAAGATCCTTCCAGTTTTTGGAATTCATCTTGTTGCATCACTTCAGATAGTTGCTTAGAGAGCTGTTTATCGATTTCTGAGATGGCATTTTCAATCGTTTTGGTGACGTTTTTGTCCCAAGTGACTGTGCCCGTTAGTGCTTGTTCGGCTAAGACAGAAATGAGCTCTTTCGTGGTATCGGCGGGAGTTTGGGTAGTGGCTTGGATAGCTCTATCCAAAAAACTGACCGAACCTTCTGCCGCTTCTGCTTGGCCTTGGCTTTCAGTTTCTGCACTCATTACTCGTCTCCTCCGTCTTTATTAATCCCCAGCTCTTCAGATAAAGCGCTAATTGTGTCTGCGCTCTGAAGTACTTCTTTTAGCAGTTTCTCTAGGTCTCGTGAGCGATCGGATTTCGACAGTAATACTTTCAGTTGGTTACGAGTCTCGACTAACTTTTTCAGTGGTTCAACTTGGTTGATGATGGCTTCAGGTTGGAAGTCCTTCATCGAATTGAAATTGAGGCTCGCTTCAAATTGACTGTCATCATCAGCGAGAACGTTATCAACTTTTAGATTGAGTTCTGGGCCGACACGTTTCATGACTGCATCAAAGTTGTCTTTGTCCAAGTTATAAAACGTGCGGTCCTCGACTTCTTCTTTATCTTGTTTGTGTCCGGAGTAGTCACCAATCACCCCAACCACGAAAGGGAGCTCTTTGGTTTCTACTGCGCCATTTGTTTCAACGTCGTAGGTAATACTGACGCGGTTCTTACTTACGCGTTTATGTTGGGAGTTTAGTGCCACGATGATTCTCCTAAATTGATTAAGAAGCTACAGAAGTAACTTTTGCGGTAGTAGCATCGAAGCCGACTTCTGGTCCTTTTTCGATCTTACCGCCATCACCTTCGTAGTAGTAAGCTTTCGAAATTACTGTATAAACCATGCTAAATGATTCGCTTGGCAGAGAGCCGTCGCTGCATCCCATGTTGTAGCTAGACATACGCGTAGCCGATAGCGTTAGAATGAGATACGGATCGGCACCTCCACCTTCGCGGTTCGGCTTAGTCATGACAATTTCTACTTTCTTACCATCGCCACCAGGAGAATATAGGAAAGTAGTCAGGTAGGGAGTCGCACCGTCACAAGTACGTGTTACATTCACTTCGCCAAGTGCAACCATACCTTGGTCAGCATTGTTGGCATTACCCACATCGATGCCAACACCACGAACCGCAGACCACGATACGCTTTCGATAGCAAAGAAGTCTTTCTTACCACCAATGGACTCTACAGTCGCTGCGCCCTTTGGTGTGTATCCGTCAACTCTCATATAGATTGAAGCCATAGTATTCTCCTTGGTTTAATTATCTACCATTCAAAATCCGAAACGTTGCTTGAGGATTCTGTTGGTTGCTCAGAAGTGGTGGAACTGGTTTGTGACGCCTTGGTGTTGTTGGCATCACTGTTATTACTCGTCTCGTGATGGCTGTTTCCATCAGTGGAAATGGTTGTAGGCGCACGTGTACGCATTGGCCGGTTTTGGACAGCGATATTGCTAAGATCGGCGGTTTCTAAATTATCCATCCCGGTGAGTTGGTTGATATGGCCGAGCATAGAATTATCTCCGCCAATCATTTCTTCAAAGAGCTCTGGTAGGCTCAAATACCCCCAGCGAATGGCGCGTTCTAGTAGGAACGAAATTGGGCTGTGAGGCTCAGTTTCTCGAAAATAGTCCGCTATTTTGCGAAGTTCTTTAAATGCGTGGTCCCGATTTACAATTTCACCCGCGGATATGGCAGCGGCCATTGCTGAAGATGAATGAGAATTATCGGATGTAGTCGTATTGGACACTGATCCCACTTGAGCTTGGGGAGTTTTCGTTGCTTGCGCGACTTCTTCTGGTGCCGATGATGTCTGAGAAGCAGGGTGGTAGCCTTCATCGAGTGGCCAAGGTCTAATTAACTCGCCGACTAAGAAATGAATGGCTTTTATCAGCTCTTCGATATTGTGTTTTAGAAAACGGAAACTGACTGCTGCACTGCCAGATTGTTGGCATTTTTCCGACAAAACACGTTCCGCTTTTTCTATCGCCATATACGCATCGGATAAATGCATCAGCGTTTCTCTATCTGCCCCAGAGTACGAGGAGCGAGATTGTTCTTTTAAGGCATTTAGCGTGCCATTTTTTTCAGCGCTGAGGTAATCGCCATAGGTGATATCGGCAACGATGGATAATATTTGCAGAGGGACGTAAATGGATGTGGTGTCGTTCGACTCACCAATCAGTTGCAACAACGGCCGCGTTCTAAACTCCGCCCACTCTCTGGCTTTGCCTTCATCATCAGTGGCTTTTAGTTTTTCTTCCGGTGGCTTTGGATTTAAGTCTGACCAAAATTGCTCAGCGAGACCGGATACTAGCCATAGTGATTGGGCTAGGTCAGCAAAGGGGTTTTGACTAAAAAGTTGACTGGTGATGAACCAACCAAGTATCTCTAAATCCTTGGTTTTGTTAACCAATGCGTCTTGTGTGACTTCCCTGAGTTCTCCCCAGTTCGCTGTGTTGTTCTCGACTAAAGTCTCATCACTTGAGGCCTCAGGAGTCTCAACCAATTGTCGAAATGAAGATTGCGCTGCGTTATACGCGTTTCTTATGTTTCTATAAGCGCTGCGATCCAGTTTCAAGTAGCTTCCGCATGGTTCACTGTCAGAAACTGGAGCCAACAAGCTCTCAGTATCAATCATAGACGTCCCGTTGTTTGTTGAACCAGCAGGTTAATTAGGTGCTATTTACCTACCTACCAGTTCGAATCGATATCCTGTTCGATTAAGTTAGGAATTTGGCTTCTACCTTGAACCCATCACTCAAACGGACTACTTAATTTTCTTTCTAGCTAAACAATATTTACTTAATGCTAAACAAAGAGTTGGCCACTTAAAGCACCTTATTAACGATATGGCGCGTATTAGGAACAAACAAGAAACATTTTAATAATCTTAAACTTACAAAAAAGACTATTGAAAATTACAGAATCCAGTATACCGATTATTCATTGCTGGGAATCTGGAGGGAATTTTTTATGTGCGATACGTCATATTTCATTTAAGGGGAAGGGGCAAATATGAGAGGGCTATCACTGGCAAGGAACACGTAAAGGAAATGCGCTAAAGCCCAGTGTTTACGGTAGTTGTAACCGATTACGATGGCGTGTCAGTTCAAGCAGATTCGCAAAGTTCTTAGATGATAAGTTAAAGGCACTTTTTTAGGGCGCACCGCATATGATTTCTGAATGTTTGAGATGTCGTGCACGTGCTATTGGGAGGAGAATATTAGCCAAATATCACTCAACTAATATTCTCTACCAGTATTACCGAGTCAACCGCCAATTAAAACAGTTGGCATTCCCGCAACGATACTGCCACCATGAGACGTGGTGTCTCCCATACGGGCTGCGGGCATATTGCTAAACAATACGGTCGCGCTCCCTTTAACAATGGAATCGGGAGGCCCGACACAGGTGCACATGCTACCAAGCGTGGCAGCGGGTAGACTGCCAACTAACACAGTTGGCGCGCCGGGGGTGATTACTGGGCCCCCAACGTGAGGGATCGGAGGAACAGCGGGTGTTTGCATCGGGCATACATGCATGTCGGTTAAGCGTGCGGCTGGTAATGTCATGATTCTGTCTCCTTGCCATTGCCTCCATTGGCAATGTCGAGTGCCATGTCATAAGCAGATTGATAGTAACGTTTTGTGCCATCCCATTCAGGGAGGGCAGCGGAGTGATTAATCGCGCCTGAAACTGCTTTTGCATAAAGGTCAGGATCAGGAAGAACCATTGGTAGGTCGGCGGCGACAATGCTACCTGAGCCATTCCAAAAAACGGCTTGGGCAAGCCAAGAAGGCCCACAATTGAGATCTAAGCGATTTGCGAACAGCTCCGCTTTACGGCGTAGCTCTTCACTCGGGCTTTTAACCCACTCTTTTGCCGTTTCAATACACTGCTTTTGCATTGTATTCCAACGGTCTTGCCGCATATCTAAACACAGTGCCCCCCACCAAATAGATTCTCGGACTGGTAACCCATGAGCTAATAATTGGATAAGGTCGAAACTCAAATCAGATTGCCGTAGGGCTTCAATGCTATCGTGTACAGGCATATCATCTAAAATGAGATCTTCGGCTTCATCGCTGGCTTTAAATCGGCGCAACAACTGCATGCCTGTTTTATAAGGAATCTTTTTATATTTCATTAGTTAACCTTAACTATTGCACCTTTTACTTCACCCAGTACTCCGCCATCAAAGGTTCCTTTGAGGCCAGATTTGAACTCGGCACTCAATTGCCCCTCGGCACTCAATGTGGTCTGAGCCTCAATAGATACACTCAAACCTTTGATGGAATTGGATGCAGAAGCCTCTAGGGCGGTGGTGGCACCGGAAATTTTATTGGATGATGTCGCTTGGCTCTCGACCGTCGTGCCTTCCATACTGAGTGCATTGCTTGCTTTAATATCAATGCTGGTCGCTTCAATAGCGATGGAAGACGTCGACATCGTTATTTTGCTTGAGCCAACTTTTAATTCCAGAGTATTGTCGGCTTCTAAGGTAATGGTTTGTGCTTTTTCCGACATATCTTTGCTCGATTCAACAGAGTAGTTGTCTTCAGTTGAAATCGCGATTTGTTTGGTTACAGTTTGTGAATATTGGCCTTTGATGGTGTCGGTCTGATCGTTATCGATTTCTTGAGTGAGATCCTTAGTGGCGTGCAAGTATATAAGCTCATTGTCTTTTTTGTCGTCAAAATACAGCTCGTTGCTTACGCCCGACAGTTTGGTGCTAATGCCAGTTTTGGTTGCGTTGGCTTCGGCATACGGGGGCGGGTTTTGGCTGTTGTACACGCTGCCAGTAATTATTGGTTGATCTGGGTCGCCATCGATAAACGATACTAGTACCTCATGGCCTGTTCTCGGCACAAACTGTGTGCCATAACTACTACCCGCCATCATCTGCGCCACTCGAACATAGCAACTGGTTTTATCGCCACTGGCTTCCGTATCCCAATGAAATTGAATACGAACTCGGCCTTGTTCGTCTTGATTTATATCTCCTGAAGTGGAACCTGCAACGACAGCGCTTTGCAGTCCGTTGACGACTTGTTTTGGTAGGACGTTAGGGTAGTGGGGAACAGATGTTGGAATCAGTTCTACCTCACTGAAGCTTCGGTTGTCAGCCGTATAGCGCGTGTGCATTTTCGTCACCAAAAAATCTCCAAGCTGAGATTTATCGAGGTGGTTGCTGAGCGAAAACCAAGTACCGACATAAAAATAATCATTATTGGAGACGGCATTGACTTGCTGGTAACTCTGCTCCATTTGTTCGATTCGGCGCTTTACCAAATTACTGGCAAGATCGGTCATATCGCCAGATATTCCAAGAGTTGGGTAGTACTGAGAGGCCAACTTAGAGTTGTTGCCGATCGAATTACTTGATTTGTTGACTTTACTAGAAATGAGCTTGGACTGTGAGTAGTCGTAGGCGGTGAGCTCGACGCTGACGCCTTGAAAGTCTGACTTCGGCATCCACTGCTCGATCAGAGGGTTTGAACCAGATGGCGCTTCAACCATGTCAAACTTGGCCACATCGGATTTATCAAATGGATTTTGCGCATCTTGAAGCACGATTGTGTGGTCACCATCGCTATGTTCAAAGTAGTAGTGGACACCTTCTTCGGATAGAAGCCGAGAAACAAAGTCGTAATCTGATTCATTGTATTGTAAGCAATATTCACGCTTCGTTGACGGCAAGCTGTTCATTTTATACGCGCCGCTAAAGCCGGCGTTGGTGAAGATATCGGACACAATATCTTTCGTTGATTGAGACTGATACACCCGGTATGAGTGGGTTTGAGTGAGTAACCAAAACCACGGACGTAAAACAATTTTGTAGCTGCTGTATTGCAGCGAGGCATCTAATCCCACTTGTTGAATATGAGTGATGACGCCATTGTAACAGCGAGTGAGTTTTAGACTTCCGGATTCATTGTCGTATCGATTGACCGTCAACTTTTGTCCGATTTGGGCGCTGATGTCGAAAGAGCTAGAGACGAGTAACAATTCTATTTCAAAAGGTTCAGATAGTGCTTCGGTCACTGAAAACTCGGTCACACTGTGTTCTTTACCCTGATAGTCTTTAGCTGAAATGGAACTGGCGGAAGCAGAATACTGATCAGTCATAGCTCTCTCCTGAGGGTCATCGTGATTGAGATTCCCACCTAAAGCGATGAGAGCGAAGTTAGGTGTTCACGTGCTATTGTATGCGCGACGGTTTCATATGCAACAGTGCGATTTTGTGGCTGTGAGGTGTGTAATAGGAACACGTGTAATCTTGTCGTATTTGAGCACCGCAGTCTCTCAATACTTACACCTTTACTCTTTAAAAGTAATTCATTTTATTGACTAAAATGCAAGATTGTAGACTCAAAAGTTATTTGTGTGATGAGGGGAACAAATATTGATGGAATGGATTACGAAGTGATCAACTAGCGTGCATTAATTAAGTGCGACATTCGACTGCTGCTAAATTAAGAGTAGTGAATTACACTAGAAATAAGCTAGGAGGTAGAATAATGACGAAGAGTCAGGGCGGTAAATTCCGGCATGCGGTAGCAAATCACCAACCGCTGCAGGTGGTGGGCGCAATTAACGCATATTGCGCCATGATGGCGCAGAATATTGGTCATCAGGCGCTTTACCTTTCTGGGGGAGGCGTCGCCAATGCCTCGTGCGGCGTGCCTGATCTTGGTATCACTACGCTCGATGATGTGCTGACGGATGTACGACGGATCACGGATGCAGCAGACCTTCCATTGTTGGTCGATATTGATACTGGGTTTGGCGGAGCATTTAATATTGCTCGTACAATCAAAAGTATGGAGAAAGCGGGCGCGGCAGCCGTACATATTGAGGATCAAGTTAGCCAAAAACGTTGTGGGCATCGTCCAAACAAAGAGCTGGTGAGTGAAAGCGAAATGGTCGATCGAATCAAGGCCTGTGTCGACGCACGTAATGATGCTGGATTTGTGATAATGGCGCGAACAGATGCGCTGGCAAACGAAGGTATCGACAAGGCGATCGACCGAGCGGTTGCTTACGTTGAAGCGGGCGCAGATATGCTTTTCCCCGAGGCAGTAACGACTTTAGAGCAATATAGGACTATTTCTGAAAAGGTTGACAAGGCTAGCGGAAAACATGTGCCGATCTTGGCTAACATAACCGAGTTTGGTCAGACACCTTTGTATAGTTGCGACCAACTCGCATCTTATGTCGATATGGTTTTATACCCTCTTAGTGCATTCCGTGCGATGAACAAAGCGGCAGAAAATGTCTATCAGCAGCTTCTTAATACGGGCACTCAGGAACATCTTGTTGATGGGATGCAAACTCGCGCTGAGTTGTATCAACATCTCAATTATCTCCAATATGAAAATAAGCTAGATCAGTTGTTTTCATCCAAAGAAAAATAAAAATAAAGGCATAACACCACACTTTATCCAATAGCTGAATAATGTAAGAAGGAGTTTTAAATGGAAGCTGGACATGCAGAAGGCGGTTTACGCGGACAGAATGCAGGCTCTACCTCTTTATGTACCGTAGGACAATCGGGCACAGGACTAACGTATCGAGGGTATGACATTGCCGATCTGGCAACGCATGCTGAGTTTGAAGAAGTGGCTCACTTGTTGTTACGTGGTCACTTGCCCAACGTGGCAGAGTTAGGGCAATACAAAGATAAGCTTAAAGACTTGCGTGGCTTACCACGGGTTTTGAAACAAGTATTGGAGTCTATTCCAGCAACTTCTCACCCAATGGATGTGATGAGAACAGCGTGTTCGGTACTGGGTAATCTTGAGCCTGAACATACGTTTGACGAACAAGTCCATCACTCGGAGCGTATGTTGTCGGTCTTTCCTGCGGCGATCTGTTACTGGTATCGCTATAGCCACGACGGCGTTCGTGTTGATACTGAAGACCTGACAGAAGACACGCTCGCGGGCTACTTTCTAAAGCTGCTTAGCGATGAAACTCCTTCAGACACATTTAAGCAGGTGATGCACTGTTCGTTGATTTTGTACGCCGAACATGAATTTAACGCATCGACCTTTGCTGGCAGAGTGTGTGCGTCGACATTGTCAGATATTCATTCATGCGTAACAGCGGCCATTGGCACGTTGCGTGGCCCATTACATGGCGGAGCGAATGAAGCGGCAATGGCGATGATTAAAGATTGGCTCACCCCAGATGAAGCCGAATCTAACATTATGTCTATGTTAGAGAAAAAAGAAAAAATAATGGGTTTTGGTCATGCGGTGTACAAAATTAGCGATCCTAGAAATGAGCTGATTAAGTCATGGTCTAAAAAACTGTCGGAGCAGGTTGGAGACGAACATCTGTACGCGGTTTCTGAGCGCGTAGAAGCGGTGATGAAACGAGAAAAAGGCTTGTTCTGTAATGCCGACTTTTTCCATGCCTCGGCTTATCACTTTATGAATATTCCAACCAAATTGTTTACTCCGATTTTTGTAATGAGCCGAGTGACAGGCTGGACAGCACATGTGTTTGAGCAGCGTGCGAACAACCGTATTATTCGTCCAAGTGCAGAATACACCGGTCCAGAACTTCAACCATGGGTCGCAATTGAGCGTCGATAATTAAGACAAGGAACAAGGAAAGAAAAATGAGTCAAAATGTAGAACTCAACGAGCGCCCAGCTCCTGATGATCTGTTGGTATCGATAGCCGATTACGTTATGGAAACCGATATTCAATCGAAAGAAGCGTTTGATACGGCCAGAAACTGCTTAATTGATGCGATAGGGTGCGGCTTACTTGCGCTGCGCTTTCCTGAATGTACCAAGCATTTAGGTCCAGTCGTTCCCGGTACAACAGTACCGAATGGCGCGCGAGTGCCAGGCACGGCTTATCAGCTTGATCCTATAACGGCGGCGTTTAATATCGGTTGTGTGATTCGTTGGTTAGATTTCAACGATACTTGGTTGGCCGCAGAGTGGGGGCATCCTTCTGATAATTTGGGTGCGATATTGGCCGTTGGAGATTACCTTAGCCGAGTCGCCATTTCTCAAAGTGCCAAACCACTCTTGATGCAAGATGTGTTAGTGGCAATGATCAAAGCTTATGAAATACAGGGTGTATTAGCCTTGGATAACAGTTTTAATCGAGTTGGTTTAGATCATGTTTTACTCGTGCGCGTAGCCTCCGTTGCGGTTGTCACTAAAATGCTTGGTGGCGACAGAGAGCAGGTGATCAATGCTTTGACCCAAGCGTGGGTCGATGGTTGCTCTCTGCGTACTTATCGTCATGCGCCGAATGCAGGGTCGAGAAAATCTTGGGCGGCAGGCGACGCAACTGCCAGAGCGGTGCGATTAGCAATGATCACCATGAAGGGTGAAATGGGTATTCCGTCTGTGCTGTCTGCGCCGCAATGGGGTTTTTATGATGTTCAGTTTAAAGGCGAGAAATTCTCGATGGCGCGCGAGCTGTCTAGCTATGTGATGGAAAATATCTTGCTGAAAATTTCTTATCCCGCAGAATTCCACGCGCAAACAGCGGTAGAGTGTGCGGCAAAATTACATAGCCAAGTTGGTAAGAAGCTCAGTGACATTAGTAAGATTGTTATTCGTACCCACGAATCTGCAATTAGAATAATCTCTAAGCAAGGTAAGTTGGCGAACCCAGCCGATAGAGATCACTGCTTACAGTATATGATTGCGGTGCCTTTGATCTGCGGTGAACTCACGGCTGAGCATTACGAAGACAGTTATCATCAAAGCCAGCCAATGATCGATCAATTGCGAGAAAAGATGCAGGTTGTGGAAGATGAGCGTTTCACTCGTGAATATTTGGAAGCTGATAAGCGCTCGATTGCTAACGCAATACAGATCTTTTTCAACGATGGGTCTTGTACTGAAGAAGTGTGTGTGGAATACCCAATTGGACACAGACGTAGAAGGCAAGAAGGGATCCCTGTGTTGGAATCGAAATTGCGTTCCAGCCTACTCACTTGTTTCCCTGAGCAAAAAGCCAATCGCATGATGAAGTTGTGCACTGATCAACAAGCGTTAGAGAAATTACCCGTCAATGAGTTTATGGACATGTTTGTAATGGGGTAATCTTTGCCACGAAATGGCAAAAAACACCGTGTTCAATTAAACGGTAGCTAACTAAACGCCGTCACTTAATAAAGTGGCGGCGTTTTTATTATGAATTAATAGTCAACGTTATGAGTTCGTTGTTGGTTGGTCAGAAACGCACTTAAAGAGTGTGACAACTTGGTTATCGTCATCGTTCGATAATACGCCCGTCGGAATCACATTGTCAGATGTTAAGAAGGTGGCTTCTGCTGCGATATTGGCCGCTTGCTTTACGTTTTTATCAATACCGTTGTAAGTTTGTTTTTGTGATATGACAGCGAAAGACATGCCACGCTTGGTGCAGTATTGTTGCGCTTTCTGAATGTTATCTTGCAAAGCCGCATGTTGGTCGCTTGAGGTTGAGATTGCTTTGATGGAACCATTGCTCATCGGGTAGACAGTGGTTTGCGCGGTTGCCGCGCAGCCAGAAAACAATACGCAGATAGCGCTACCGAGCAGAAGTGATTTGATATTTTTCAAGTTTATTCCTTTTATTAGATTCGCCCCTTAAGTCACTAGGGGAAGCGGAGTCGCCGCGATTATATAGTCAGACCAGTTAAAATTGAACCGCTGTGAGATAGCCGCGCCTTGTCAGACTATACTTAGCCCATAATCGTGACTTAGCCATGAGGCTCATTTTTATATGAGTACCATTCAGTCACATTCAATACTTAGTCCATGATTAATAGGGAAGTGAAGCTATGAAAATAGGCAAAGGTATTTTTGTGTGTTGCCTAATGACGTTACCATGTTCATCCTTTGCAGATAAACTAAGGCTGGCTCTCGTTCCAAAAGAGATAAACAATCCATTTTTTTTGAAAACTGGCGAAGGTTGTAAGGCGGCCGCCCAAGAGCTCGTGAATGTGGAGTGTATTTTCCTCGGTAGCAAAAACATTGACGTTCGAAAGCAAGACCAAGTGATTGAAAAATTGATTAATGAGGGAGTCGATGGTCTGGCGATCGCGGTGACTCAATCTGAGTTTCTGGCCATAAATAGTGTGAAAAAAGCCATCGAACAGGGTATCCCTGTCATTACTTATGATGCCGATTTCTCACCGAGAGATTTGCAGAAAAATCCATCCCTTCGCTCCGCATATATTGGTACCGACGATTTCGAGATTGGCAAAGCATTGGGCGAACAGCTAAAACATTTTCATCCTGATGGAGGAACATTAGTGATACAGAGTGGGCGGCCTGATTCCCCGAACCTTAATCTGAGAGTCATGGGAGTTCGTTCCGCGCTGTCGGGGAATAACAATAGAGAGCAATTGTCAGAGCGCCTCAAAGGACAGAATGGCTGGAAGGAGTTTCGTGATCCTATGTATAATTTTGGTCAATTTCCCCGTGCGCTAAGAGATATGCAAACGGTGCTTGATATACATAAATCGAAAGGCATTGATTCCTTTGTTGCTGTGGGAGGTTGGCCGCAATTTATTGATGGCTATCGAGAGTTGCTACAGCCTTATCAGCTGCAATTAGCCAGTAAGGAAATGGTCGTAGTCATTGCGGATACGGCAGACGTGCAACTCGAATACTTGAAAGAGAAGTTAGCTCACGGTAATGTTGGCCAAAACCCATTTGAAATGGGTCGGCAAGCAATTTTCCTACTCTATAAAATTGTTAAAAAGCAGCCATACAATGAGATAAACCACATCCCAATGACTTATTGTAATCAGCTAAACTACCAGACTTGTGTGGCTAAAAGGCCATAAATTGAGTGGACTAGAAATGAAGTGAACTTGGTGTTTTATCTAGCGGAATTTGAGAGATAAAGGGTGATATACTTGAAAGTATTATCTCTTACCTAGCGCCAATAAATATTATCACGTTGTCCATATGAAAATAACGAAGCCAGTAGCCGCGCAAAGTGCGGATTTACCGCAATTGAATACATTGATGTATCAGCTGCATCAAGACCACCACGAGAAATGTCCCGATCATTTTAAATCGGCCGAAGAAGTGGCGAAAGAGAAAGACATCGCCAGCTACTTGAATAACCCCGAGTGCTTAGTGTATGTGGTGAAGGAGGGGGATCTCGTTGTGGGTTTTGTTACTGGCCATTTCTGCGAATTGATTTCGCAAGTCAGCCAGCCCGTGCAAATGGGTAGCATAGACGAGCTGTACGTTCTCCCTGAATACCGCAAGCGAGGCGTGGCGAACTTATTGACTGATAAAATAGAACACTCATTTGATGATTATGGCGTGACTCAGATATTTGTTGAAGTGTGGGCTTTTAATAAAGCTGCAATCGAGTTTTATCGCAAGCGATGTTTTGCCAATCACATTTTATGCTTGAGGAAAGCGATTGAGTCGGATTAACGAGAAAACTTGACCAATCGCTTTGGCTTATATTTATTATTCGACAGTAAGGATCATCTTCTCAAAAACCTCTGCGACACCTTCTTCTTCATTGGTTAGGGTAATGTGGTTTGCTAGCTGCTTAGTGTTGTCCATTGCATTGCCCATAGCCACGCCTAATCCAGCATATTCAATCATATGATTGTCGTTTTCCGCGTCACCCATAGCAACTATTTGTTCGGGTTTGATATCGAGCGCGAGCGCGATGGCTTCAACGCCATAGCCTTTACTGCTCTTTAAATGTAGAAATTCAAGAAAGTGGGTGGCGCTGCGAACGATATTATAGCGTTCACGAAACTCACTAGGGATTTGTTTCATCGCTGCCGTGATGGCATCTTCGCTGGCGACAATCAGTACTTTCACTATTGGATGCTCATCATCCAACTCTGTGAAGTTCATTTCCCTCACTGGGATTTGATTAATTTTGGTCTCTATTTCAGTATAAGGATTGTGCTTTGGGGTAATGACCCCATACTCGGAGCTAAACGCGTGGCAATCTAGCCCTAGTTTATCAGCCAATTGGAAAACTGACTTGGCATCTCGTCCGGAGAGAATTTGCTGGTGGATTACTTCATCCGAGCCCAGCTCTTTTACCATGCTACCGTTACAATACAAAACGAATTCTTGATCTCCGGAGATACCTAGTTCCTTGAGGTAGCGAGTCATACCATCTAGAGGTCGGCCGGAAGCAAGTACGATTTTAATCCCTTTCTCTCTAGCCAGTTGAAGAGCTTGCTTGGTTCTCGGTGTGATTTCTTTTCGGTTGTTGAGCAAAGTTCCATCCATGTCTAGCGCGACAAGTTTATACATAACGTCTCCATTTGATGTTTTCAGTCGATATACCGAGGTAACTCTATGTGTATAATTCTGAGAAAGTGAACTTGAGCTGTGATTATGCGGAGCGTGTACAGTGCCGCATGTATACAACAGAGTACCTCGGGCTATTAACGCGGTTGTGATATTGTTTTAAGCGCGATGCAAGTAGCCAGTGTACACCCAAAACACCGTGTAGTGGAGCTCTGGTATGGCGCGCACTATGGTACGAGGAATCATGCAGTAATTTAACGATTTGACGCGGATTAATTTGACCTTGCGTGGCGACTCATTTAAGGTCACGGGTCTTAAATTGGTACAGTACTAAGGTAACAAGCAAATTGTATAAAATTAATGAAATGTTCCAGACCATTCAAGGGGAAGGGGTCTTCACAGGCGTTCCGTCTGTTTTTGTTCGTTTGCAAGGTTGCCCAGTCGGCTGCGCTTGGTGTGACACAAAACAAACTTGGGATGCCACGCCTGAAGACCATACCAGTTTTGATGAGGTTTTGCGAAAGGCTGAAGACTCGCCAACTTGGGCTAGTGTTTCAGCGCAGCATATCGTTGAGCGCTATCAATCGCTAGGGTACGTTGCGAAGCACATTGTAATCACAGGCGGCGAGCCGTGCATTTATGATTTAGTTCCACTGACAGAAGCCTTCGAAGCGATGGGGTGTCAGTGCCAGATCGAAACCAGTGGTACCTCAGAAGTTCGAGCAACCACTAACACGTGGGTGACAGTGTCACCTAAAGTGGCGATGAAAGGTAAGCTTCCTGTATTAGACAGTGCTTTGCTACGTGCCAACGAAATTAAGCACCCAGTGGGTAGTAGCAAAGATATTGAGCAACTAGAATATTTGCTTGAGAGAGCAAAAGTGGGCAGCGAGACGCAAGTTGCTCTGCAACCGATCAGTCAGAAGCCTAGAGCGACTCAGCTTTGTATCGATACATGTATCGAGAAGAACTGGCGTTTATCAGTGCAGACGCATAAATACTTGAATATTGCTTAAGGGGAAGCCGACATGAATAAAGCTGTTGTCGTTTTTAGTGGTGGACAAGATTCCACCACCTGTTTGGTACAAGCGTTAGAAGAATTCGATGAAGTGCACGCGATTACTTTTGATTATGGTCAGCGTCATAAGCAAGAGATCGAGGTTGCCAAAAGTCTAGCGATTGAACTCGGCGTGTCCGCGCACAAAGTAATGGACGTAGGGCTACTCAATGAACTGGCGGTTAGCGCATTAACTCGCGATAATATTCTCGTTTCTAACGACTTAGACGATAACGGACTGCCAAATACTTTTGTTCCTGGTCGTAATATTCTATTTTTGACACTTGCTGGTATTTACGCATACCAAATCAACACAAAAACGATCATTACTGGTGTGTGTGAAACCGATTATTCGGGTTACCCAGATTGCCGTGATGAGTTCGTGAAAGCTATGAATTCATCGTTGGTGCTTGGTATGGATCGTGAGCTGGATATTAGAACGCCGTTAATGTGGCTCGATAAAGCTGAAACATGGGCGATGGCAGACCAATATCAAGCGTTGTCTTTCGTGAAAGAGAAGACACTCACTTGTTACAACGGCATCATTGGTGATGGTTGTGGCGACTGTCCAGCATGCCATTTAAGAAAGAATGGATTAGATTCTTATCTTACTGATCGTGACCAAGTGATGGCTAGTTTGGTGGAAAAGCAAAAAGAAATGATATAATTTCAATATGTTATAAAAATCGCGGCTTTGTTTATGAGCCGCCTTTTCGAGCTTTAATTGAATATAATAATGGAACTTTCTGACCTTTATGCAACATCTGGTAGCCTAATTTTGGTACAAACTCTAAGTCTTCAAAGCAATTGTATGGGCTATACGGGTACTCACTGAAAGATTCAATACTTAACCCTGCACCGATTAACGAATTTATAGTCTCACTTATTGAATGAGGCCACGTAACCATCGTTGACTTTGTTCCGTCACAGTTTTCTGTATAAGTACCTTCTTCTTCAACGTCAGGCTCACTATTCGGAAAATAAGAGTACCCACATAGTAAGTCGTTGAATGTATGGAACTCTACTAAATGGAACTCCCCTCCAACTTTTAGTGACTTAGCAATTGTTTGTGCCCACTCGACTAAATTGGGTAACCAGCACAACGTAGATACTAAACTATGTGCGATAATCGCACCTAACAAGGCCAGTCAGAGGAACCAAAAAACTGCCACTTCGCTCTGGTTTTTCGGCCCCTGCTGGCGGCGTTAGCATTTTTAATGCTGCAAGTACCAAGTTGGGCCACCTTTCTTACAGAATAATCTAGAATTGGTAAGAGGTCATATATAATGCCATTTACAAAATTCAGAACGAAAGAAGATCAATTACGCTTTTCAGAAGAACAGAGCCACGTATGGATTGAGCACTCACCAGTATGTACAAAAATTGTAGATCTTGATTTTAATTTACAATTCATGAGTTCCGCTGGTATTCAAGCTATTGGTCTGAAGGATGTTGCCGGGTATTACGGAAAGCCGTATCCTTTTGACTTTTATCCTCAGTCTTTTCGAGATGAAATGTCTAAAAACTTAAGAAAAGCACGAGATACTGGTAATGTTATAGAGCAAGAGGCTGCCGTGGTTGACACGGATGGAAATGAATTGTGGTTCCATTCCACAATATCTCCAGTTAGTGAAGGAAGAAACCAAATAGACTATCTCATGGTCGTATCAATTGACACTACTGCGCAAAATAAAGCTAGAAAGGAACTAGAGCAACTAAATGATAAATTAGAAGCCAAGGTTTATAAACGCACGCTAGAACTTGAAATCGCGAATAAACAACTACATCAATTAAGTGAAACAGACTTTCTAACAAAACTGCCCAACCGCCTTGCTTTTGACAGGCGATTGAATGAAAGCATTGCAATGGCAGAGCGGAGCAAACAGCCGCTTACACTGTTGATGCTAGATATAGATAACTTTAAGAAATACAATGATAAATTTGGTCATGACACAGGTGATATTGTTTTACAAAAAATAGCAGATACGATAGATAGTTCATTACTGAGAAAAACTGACCTTACGGCAAGATATGGTGGCGAAGAGTTTGTCATACTATTACCAGAGACTGGTGTCGAATCTGGATTTTCTATAGCAGAGAAAATACGCATGAACATAGAGTCACTAAGTGTCCAATATGGTAAACCATCTGTAATCAACAACCTGACTGTAAGTATCGGCGTAGCATCGTTAAAATGTGACGCTCTTAATGCCACTGATTTACTAAAATTGGCGGACAAGGCACTTTATTTAGCTAAAAATGCAGGAAAGAACAATTGCCAAATACTTAATGCTATATAGTTTGAATAACTATAGAGTGGTTATGAAAAGTTAACAATCAATTTAACAAGGACAAAAAACAGTTGGCTTTTTCTCTTTTGTCGCTATTTTACCCACCATTTTTTGCATGTTCATTGGACGTTACTTTTCGATACTTAAGCTAATCCGTTGTTTTCTAAACTAGCGAAGTCACTGACTCATTGTTGTCTAGAATTGTATTAGAAACTGATCGAATTTTTATTGTACTCCGACAGGTGTACAATTGAACATTAGCCCAGAATAGATTTAACAATAGCGAAGATCGTGATGGCTCAAGGCGTAATTGAACGAGAGTATTACACCTCAGTCAACAGGGTGGGGTCATTTCCCTTAAATCAATTAATATGACCACTGATAATTTTATCGTACCTACCGTCTAACCGTATATTTCTAAGGTGTTCATTAAAGTTTTCAATCAGCTCTTTATGTTCTCCTTTTTTTACTGCCAAGTGGTGTTCTCCTGTGTTTACAGGCGTATTTATTATATCAACACTGTCTATTATTCCTAATTCTTTAATCTTGTTAATTCCAGAAATTCTGGTTTCGATGAAAGCATCAATCCTCCCTAGTAATAATAACTTAAAATTTCGTTTTGAATTCCCGTGGACCGTTGTAAACTCTCCCCGTTCAAGAGCTCTATCAAATTCATGACCATAGCTCCATCCTAACTTGACGGCGATCTTTTTACCTTTAAGGTCTGATATTTTTGAGTATTCCAATTTGGAATCTTTTCTTACAAATAACACATCCTGTGACGTATATATTTTCTCTGAAAAATCCAACTTATCTAACCGATCCCTGGTTTTATATACCCCGACAACAATACCTTTATTTGTTTCGGTATGATAGAGTGCGCGTTTAAACGGAAGGGAAACCACTGAATAAGGTTCGTTCATATCATTAAAAACCTCAGATACGATATCTAAGTAAACGCCTTTAGGTTCGCCATCTATATCATAAGACAGCGGATATGTGCCACTTTCAAAAATTAGAACTTTAGATGAAACAAAAGGAGATGCAAGATTCAATAGGACAAATATGATGATAGGGGTGAATTTACCAACGTATTTTTTGGCTGCTATGTTTGATGAAATATTATTTTTAATTTTACACATGGTATATATAGCCTCATTTTCCTTGTTAACATTTAAGCCAGCATGCCATTCACTATTGTGTATTCTTTTAGTAAAAATAGATCAACAAGAGGACTTTATAAAGTCCGTTAAGGACTATTAAAGTCCTTTTGAGACAACATTAAACATCGGCTGAATGGTCATCACTCCAAGGAGTTGATATATGGTATAATATTTAACTTTAACTTTAACTTTAACTTTAACTTTAACTTTAACTTTAACTTTAACTTTAACTTTAACAGTGGCAGTACTTCAATCCATGTAAAAGAGAAAGACTATACACTAACTCAACTACTTGGCATCATGACTAGGTTGTGAGTAGATCCAACTCATCACATTTTTTCTAACAAGCCCCTACTAGAGTTCACCACTTAACCCCTGTAATCCCACCTAATTAGTCTACACTTGGCAATCTGGATGGGGATATACCCTATTTTTTATAATCCAGAAGTTCTTACTTTTGGATCTGGGCGTAAACAGCTTTTGTCCAAGAAAAGTGCAACTTCTTAAAAAATCAATGAATTCAGTTACTCACCAGATGTAACATGTAACAAAGTATTTATAATTAATGTTCTCCGACAGGAGCACTTTCTACCCTTCAGGAAAAGCATTGAGCTTGAGTTCTACGGAAATGTGCATAATCTTAAGAAAGGATAAGTAAAATAATTTGAAACCGTATGGACTCCCAAACAGAGAACAGCGATGCTCTGAACGTTAGTCGCCGCTGGAAGCGGCGATTCAAGGTGTTCGAATTGATCCAAGGTGATAGATTAGGTCGTTTTGAGTATATCACCACCAATGAATACAATGAATTGGGCTGGCGGGATAGGTATGGCATTAACTATAATTTTTGGGCTTTTTTCTTCGGTTTCCTCTACTACGTGATCAAAGGGATGCCATTTAAAGCTTGTGTGGTTTTCTCTCTAACCCTTCTGTGGACACAACTGTTAACGGCAGTCGATCACACTGGCAACTTTAAAGTACCGGACATGCTGTACTGGCTTATTCCAGCTTTTTTTTGTTCCATGTTGGCAAACTTTGACTATTACCGAAAGGTGGTTCACGGTGAGAAAGTGTGGCGTATATGGCCCAACTTTTTCCATTCTGGGATAGGAATTCTGTCGATTCTTCTCGGATCTATCGTGATTATCACTGTGATAGAAATGGCTGTAATACAATCGTGAACTTCAGGCCTAAACTGGTGTGAAATGTTGGGCCATTTTAACGGGTACAGTTCTAATGATACATTCTGACAGTCTAGGTATTAGACATTTCACTATACACTTCTGAGTAGTTTTGCCATATTTTTTCTAATCTAAAATTGTCCATGACTAAGCCAAAAACTGATCAAACTTATGTGGACTCCCCGTTGTCAACAATAAAAATCAGCAATAAGATATCAATGCACACTTATGTACGAGCTCTAACTGAGTAGCTATCTCAGGCTCAATGATAATTATGCGGGCTAGGAGCAAATCTATATTGCGAGCTCTAAGCTCTTCGTTTGAAGCTGCTTTCTCTAGCGATTTGTCATCTTATTTGAATTTTTACTGCTTAGACTCAGTTTAATGGCTGATCAGTTCAGCTTTATATTCAGT
>NZ_JAKJTA010000025.1:0-47005 GCF_050337555.1 Vibrio profundum | reverse complement strand
TGTACTAACTCAGACTTGATCTGACAGTTACCCACTTTTGACTTGGTGCCTGTCAGGTTATATCTGGTCTAGATTTTTTTCAGCCCAGATTGATTTCCCATCTTCTAAGGTTGCAGCTGGCGTTCTGCCACAGCACATTTTCCCTTGATGGGTACGATGATTGTTGTAGTAGTCCATCCATTCGTCCAGATCTTTCTGTAACTCTTCCATCGAACCGTACAGCTTCTTTCTGAACGTCACTTGGTAGAACTCATTCAATATGGTCTTGTGGAAGCGTTCACAGATACCGTTTGTTTGTGGGGACATGGCTTTAGTCTTAGTGTGGTCGATATCATTGATCGCCAAGTAGAGCTGGTAATCATGCTGGTCAACTCGACCGCAATATTCCGTCCCTCGGTCAGTCAAGATCCTGAGCATGGGCAGCGCCTGAGCTTCGAAGAACGGCAGTACTTTGTCATTCAACACATCAGCCGCTGTGATGGGGGTCTTGGTTGTATAGAGCTTGGCGAACGCGACTTTACTGTACGTATCGACAAAGGTTTGTTGATAAATACGTCCGACGCCTTTCAAGTTGCCCACATAAAATGTGTCTTGGGAGCCAAGGTAACCTGGGTGTGCCGTTTCTATCTCACCACACGCTTCATCGTCATGTTTTTTACGCTCAAGAGCGGCCACTTGCTCATCGGTTAAAATGATGCCGTTCTCATTTATTTGCTTTTCTAACGCAATCAGTCGCTTCTTGAAGTTCTCTAGGTTATTTCGAAGCCAGATAGAGCGGACGCCAYTGGGTGAGACAAACACGCCTAGTTTACGCAGCTCATTGCTTGCTCTGACTTGACCATGAGCTGGGAAATCAACGGCATGCTTGAGAACCGCTTGTTCAGTGTCACTATCGACTCGATTCTTCAGGTTTGGCGATCGGCGACTTTGATTAATCAGAGCATCGATGCCGCCCGTTTCGACTAATTCTTGATAACGATAGAAAGTATCTCTTGATACGCCCATCACTTTACAGGCTCTAGATACATTACCCAGCTCTTCAGCAAGATTCAGAAGGCCCGCTTTGTGTTTTATGATTGGATTGCTAGTATGAAGCATGAGAGTTACCTCTTCCTTTGATTTAAGTTTCAGCACCTTAATCAAAGTGGGTAACTCTCTTCTTTTCAAATCGAAGTGTCAGATCTAGTTCAAACTAATACACATCAATGTGGCGTTGTTGATTAAATCAGCCTTAAGGTGAAAGTTGTCTTCTAGCCTATATTTCATGCAGTTAGCTTTCTTTCAGGCATACCGAGTCTTATGACGTTATTGATCGCTTTAACGTTGGCTAATGCTTCGCCCACTTGAGCGTTGTAACATCGAAGTGACAATGTTCCACTTGTGAGGCACTTATATCTTCCCATCGCTGTTTCTGATAGTGAGCGGCCATGATAGCCAGAATTTGTTTTCCACTCTTTTAGTTCACCTCGTTTCAGTGCCTTTACCGCCTCATTTCTTGGGTGGTTTTTATCCCATAAAGCGGCGTTTGATCTGGGTGGGATCAACGGGGTAATGTTCTTTTTCTTGAGCACTTTGTGGCAAGCTTTCGTGTCGTAAGCGCCATCCGCCGATAAAGCTAAAATTTTACGGCGAAGGGGATTGATCAACGTCGGTAACACCTCGTTGTCTCCCACATTAACCAAGCTCACTTCAGCGCTAATGATTTCATGTGTATCAATGTCTACGGCAAGGTGGAGTTTACGCCACGTTCGACGCTTCTCCGTACCATGCTTCTTTACTTTCCACTCGCCTTCACCAAACACTTTTAAGCCTGTTGAATCAATCGCAACATGCCGCACTGCTCCTCGCGAAGGGGAACGATATTTCACCACGACTGTTTTAGCTCGCTTGCTAATCGTTGTGTAGTTTGGGCTGCGTAATGGCACATTCATTAGGTCAAAAATGGAATCGATAAAGCCTTGCAGAGCGCGCAACGGTAACTTGAATATACCTTTGATCATTAACGCCGTTTCTATGGCTGTATCCGAAAAAAGAAAGCCTCGACCACGTTTGCCGTGATGAGTTATACAGGTCCAAGCTTCTTTTGCTGAGTCGTCAATCCAAAAAGTAACAGAACCACGCTGTATTAGGGCGTTGTTATAGCTCGCCCAATTAGAAATTTTGTTTTTTGCCTTACCCATGGAGTGACTTATTTCAGCTGGTTTTATGCTCTGATCGCTGATTAGGTAAAGAGTTCAACTATTTACGCAACAACGCCCATCAATGTAGTAAAAATCATAGCGCCTCCATCAGGTTGGTTGGGATTATTGGGGAAGATGTGTCGCTTATTACTGAGACGAGGCATCGCCTCAACGATTAGCGGTAAAATTCTTCCATAAATAATTTATTGAGTAAAGAAATTTGTCACTTTAATTTCTCAATTACATTCATTTCCCTAATGCAAGCCAAGACTCTTCCCATAATTTTTAACATCAGAGATTTCAGTATAACGTTGCTAGAAAATATGAGCTCTGAGATATCCAACCTTTAAGGTAAACGTCCAATGCTAAAATTTAAATTCTTATCGATATAATTACTCATCGTAAAATAATTTGAAAAATAGGTTTACATATAAATCCTCTGGATTATGATATGCCGCATCCAAACAGCGAACACCTGATTCGCTGCCACTCCTCAGATAAAGTTTTAAGGAGAACAAGATGTACGAACTCTTTACTCCTCTGCAGCCTCCTTGTAGACACTAATACTGTATCAAGAAAAACCAAGCTTACTGAGCCTGATTTTATTAGGCTACCCCCTGTAATTTCATACTGTTTACTATACTTAGCCTAAAATCTATTGATATGAAGAATAGATATACATGGTAACGTTTACCGTGTTTTGTATAGATTAAAGTAAAAGATACGGAACTCGCATTATGCATCGTTTCTCCTCATTACAACCACCGCCCATCAAGCTAGTTACGTCTCACGCGTCATAAAAAGCTATTGTTTAGTGTTATTTGATTTTCACTAAAATAGTAATAGATACTGGATAATAAAATCTAGGATCACCCTGCACGCGAAAAACATAACAATGTCCTTATATTAAATTATGAGCGACGATCTATATCCATTATAATGATGGAGGACTTACCATGTCCTTAGCACTAAATAAACCATTATCAAAAAACACCACACTGTCTTTTAATTACAAAGATGTTATTACCTTTATTTTATTTTTAATACTAATCATGCTGTATAAGCATGGTTGGCACGACATGCACCGTTCGCTTCATGAATTCCAGCCTGAAACAAAAGGCGACTTAGCCAATCTACCTTACGATATGTTACGTACGACGATGCGCCTAGTTATAGGCATGTTCTTCTCATTCGTATTTGCGATCGTGGCTGGTGTGGCGGCGGCAAAGAACAAGCATCTTGAACGAGTGATATTGCCTTTTATCAACATCATGGAATCCGTACCACTTCTTGGTTTTATCACGTTTTCCACTATCATTTTTATCCATATGTTCCCAAACAGTGTGATGGGCCTTGAAGCCGCCGCTATCTTTGGTGTGTTTACCGGACAAGCATGGAATATGGCGCTGGTTGTCTACCAAACGTTGAGAATTGTTCCAAAAGAAGTGGATGAAGCCGCTCGATTATTTCAGCTAAGCGCATGGCAAAAGTTCTGGCGAGTAGAGTTCCCGTATACGATTCCAGGTCTTTTATGGAACACCATGGTATCCCAAGCAGCCGCTTGGTTCGCCATCGTCGCCGCTGAAATCATCCCACTTGGTGATGAAAACATGCCTCTTCATGGCGTGGGCACATTCATTCAAATTGGGTTAAATAATGCAGACGCGAAAATGATTGCTTGGGCAGTATTCGCCATCATTCTTAACATCGTAATCTTTGATCAACTTTTTTTCCGCCCTCTTGTTCGATGGTCTGAAAAATTCAAGTACGAGTCTATTAGTACTTCTCAGCATCATACTTCTTGGTTCTATGACTTGCTTTACAACACAGTGATGCTCCCGAGGTTACTTCAGCCTTTTCACGTATTCGCCGAAATAGCAATCAACGGAGCCAAGCGTTACCTACCTCGTATGCGCAGAGGATCATTTCTACCTAAATGGCTTAAACACACTTGTGTTGTTACATGGTATGCCGTCATCACCTACTTCTGTGCGGATTGGATTTACACGCTGTGGAATTACGTGCCTAGAGACGAAATATTAGGCATGGCACCACTCATGCTTGAGACAACATTACGTGTTGTGGCCGCTATGCTACTGAGTTTGGTGATCGGAGTACCAACCGGAGTCTGGATTGGCCTTAGCGCTAAAGCAACCCGTATCGCACAACCTATCATTCAAATTGGCTCCGCTATGCCGCCCAATATCTTTTTTCCGTTCGTGACTCTGGCATTAGTGGTAACGCACACATCACTGAACCTATGGACGATTCCTCTCATTATGTTGGGCACGACTTGGTATGTATTGTTTAACGTAATTGCCGGCGTATCTACGTTACCGCAAGAAATGAAAGAACTGGCCATTCTGTTTAAGCTAAAAGGTCGGACTTGGTGGATGCGCTTTATGCTGCCCGCGATTTTCCCATACATTTTAACAGGCGTCATCAGTGCTGCTGGAGGCGCATGGAATTCAGCAATCTGTGCTGAGCTTCTCCAATGGGGCTCGACAACTGTGCACACTTCTGGACTGGGTTATTACATCTCCAAAGCCACCAATGACAATGCACTTCCTCAAGCGGCACTGGGCTGCATTGCAATGTCAGTACTCGTTGGGATTTGTATTGTGTTCATCTGGAACCCGCTCTACAAGATGGCAGAGCGTAGATACAAAATAGCGTAGTAAAGCCCAATGACAACGAATAAAAGATTTAATAACGATTCTAGAGAGAGCACCATGACTAAATTCAACAACCAAGCAGTAAACACTCAAACAAACAATGACATTGTAATGATGAACTTGCATGAAGTTACCCACACTTATACACAAGGAAAGGAACAGAAAACGGTATTAAGCAACATCAACCTAAAGATTCATGAAAATGAAGTGGTGGCGATATTAGGCCGCTCTGGTGCGGGTAAGTCCACCCTATTGCGAATCATCGCGGGCCTCATCGCGCCGACACTTGGCAGCATGCAGTATTGTGGTGTCGATATGGATGGGCCAATGGCAAACGTATCCATGGTATTTCAAAGCTTTGCGCTACTACCTTGGCTGACAGTTCGCGACAACGTAGCTTTTGGTCTTGAAGCACAGGGTATGCCGCCAGCGCTCCGCTACAAAAAAGCCAATGACGCCATTAGAATGATTGGATTAGAAGGTGAAGAAGCGTCTTTCCCAAGTTCTTTGTCAGGCGGAATGAAGCAACGTATTGGGGTTGCACGTGCTTTGGTTGTCGAGCCTGAAATACTCCTGATGGATGAGCCATTTTCATCTCTCGATGTATTCACGGCAACACGCCTAAAAGACGACATTATAACGCTTTGGGATTCAAATCAGCTAAAAACCAAGAGTATGGTGTTTGTTACCCACAATGTTGAAGAAGCCGTCGCGATGGCCGATCGCATTATTGTGTTAGATAGCAACCCCGGTCGAATCAAATCAGATATCAAAATAGACCAAGTTCGGCCAAGAGAAATGGATAGCCAAGAACTAAACACCCTAAAAACTACCATCATCGAACAGCTCATGCACCACGACGAACGCGGTTAGTCGAATCAACTCAGGTTTGATCTATCAGTTACGCACTTTATCGATAAATACTAGGTTAAATCTGAACTGAATCGGTTGTACCGCACTCCGTTGCCCTTTTTAGCACTAGAAACGAGCTTTACCAATGCCTCATTAAGCAATCTATATAGCGTTCAAGAGGCAATGGTAGAGTGATTAAGATTCTATAGGCATCCAGACCTTTCATAGCGTCGGATGCCTATAGTTAGATGCATATAGGCTGTATAGGTGGCGGTGTTTAAAAGCCGGTGCCTGTTGAAGTATATTTTTTGAAAATCTTGTCTAGTTCTCCATCAGCCTTAAGTTTGTCCAAACCTTTGTTGATAGTCTCGACAAGTTGAGCTGAACGAGGAGAACCTTTCGATACCCAACCGTAGAATTTTGTTTTCGGCAGTTCGTTTAAAACAGCGTACTTAATATCCGGGGTAAACGTTATTTGGCCCACTAGATTTCCCCCAAGAATGGGTTCTATCGCGCTAAGGAAAATGTCGCAACGGCCAGCCGTTAGTTTTTGAAGAAGGCTTTTAGGCGATTTGGTTCGAGTATCAATTTTTGATGTTAAACCGTATTTAACATATGGTTCGTAGTTGTAGCCTGCGATACCACAAACTTTATATTTGTTCAGGTCACTGACTTTTTTGACCTCAGGCCCTGAAGGGAACTTTTTGGTGCTATATAAGTATCCTTGGTTTGTTTGATAAAATGCTTCAGTTCGAAGGTATTTACTCATCCGTTCATCATTAGAACTCCCATCCATAAAGAGTTCAAACTGACCTTTGGTAGCAAAGTTATGTACCTCATCAAGGCAACGCTTCCAAGGCATCATCTTCATTTCCATCTTCATGCCTGCTTGTTGGAAAATGGTTTTAATTGCCTCATAACTCGCACCGACTAATGAAGACTTATCAGCTTTCCCATTGTCTCTAGGGTAAAATGTATAAGGTGGCCATTCCGCATTATCATTACATACATTGACAACCTGTGACATTGCGGGAAATCCGACTAATGCAGATAAAAATACTGCAACACAAAATCCGTATTTAATCATTACTCTCTCCTTGGCATAAGCCTAAAGCTAAGTGTAGTAGATCACTGTGAACCGCTCTTCTTATTTTAAAAGCTCGTTTTAGGTGAGCTTCGCCTAGTAGCTATGAACATTATTCTCCGACTTTCGAGAGCGTGATAAGGCATTAATATCAATCAGTATTAATATACCCAATCAACTTGAAGATGCAGGTTTGAACACCTGAAAATTATCATTGATTCGAGACGTCAACGAATCTGCTATCTCTGAAAGAGTCACAGTAAAGAATGGGTCAATTACTGCATTGAAGTCACGTTTGTTTTTAAAGTAAACGTTATTTCTCGACTTCTCGTTCATTACCTTCCATAACCGCTCTATAGGATTGAGATTAGGACTGTAAGGTGGGAGGTGATGCAGCTCAATATTTAGGACAAACGCCGCATCTTTCACTAAATCACTGCGGTGATATCCTGCTCCATCTAAGATGGTATGGAGCTTGTGAGTTAATGGGTAGATCTCTCTTAGCTTACAGAAAAAGCGAACAATGTTTTCACTGTCAATGCTTTCGTAATCACTGACAATGGGCGCGCCAATATCCGATAGGTTCAGCGCACCAATACTATTCAGTCGGCTACGATTACCTGTCATTTCCAGCACTTTATCTTGACCAGTGCGTACCCAACCATGGGAGATTTTGGTCGATAATGTTGGGTGAACGGCATCGATACTCGTCCTGGCCACAACTCGCCTTTAGAGCTTCGTAAACTTTAATGAAAGCTAGCTGTTTTGTCTCATCAAACTTGTGTGGAATACCTTTCGGTTGCTTGTAACTAAAACCATTATGGTGAAGCCATTTATTCATGCCCGAAACCGTATAACTAAGGCCAAATACCTCTTTAACATAAACTTTTCTGAAAGCACATAATCGCTGAGATGGCGAGCAACAGTGATTCATGAATGCGAAGGGCTTGAGAAATCATGGTCTGACTCCAACCTTCAGAAACAAGTAAGACAGCTTTAATACGATCACGCACTCGTCCGTCACGAGTTGAATCGTGCATTTGTTCAAGTTGCTACTTTTGTTGAGGAATCAGTGCAATTTTCATGGTGCTTAGCATGATCCTGATTTCATCGAAAATCAAGCATCTTCAATGATCACGGGGATAGATCTTATTGTTTTACATGCTCAACAAATACCGATTGGAAATCGCGTATCGACTATTGGCTTGTACACCCATATTTCGCAAGTAATTTTCCGACCTCAGCTTTAGGTGCCTTCGCTATCCTTTTCATCAAGTTAAAATCCGGATTTTCAATACCATAGCGTTGCTCTAACATCGCCAGTTGAAGCAGCCACAATGAGGTAGTCACTTCGGCGTCAGCTAACGCACGGTGAAAAACACCATCATTATCGATATTGTGGTAACGCACCAAATCACTGAGTTTATGAGAAGATGCCTCTTGCGATAAACGCCGTGAAACCAAGAGTGAACAGGCAAACTCCCCCTCGTGGCTTCGCCCGATTGCATTCAGTTCTGCATCAAGGAAGCGTTGATCAAACGATGCATTGTGGGCAAGCAAGTTACTCCCTTTAATAAAATCCGCGAACTCATTCATCACCACATCGCATTCTGCGGCCTCAGAGAGCATGCGGTTGCTGATCCCTGTGTAATCCTCAATAAAGGAACTGACTCTGAACCCTGGGTTCATTAAGCGTTGGTAACGGTCTACGATTTCACCGTTTATCAGCTTAACGGCTCCAATCTCAATCGCACGGTCGCCTTGATTTGGAGACAGGCCAGTCGTCTCGAAATCTAATACGATGATGGAATCAGCGCGATGGTTTAATAACATAGTCGAGGGGAATTCGGAGCGCATAGGATTAAGTCCAAAGTGTCATTGAAAAACTGAGTTCTAAAGGCAAACGCTATTCTAGCGTAGCTATCACAAAATCCATATCAGTAAAGTAAACACTTTTGCCCATCGGGGGAGACTCTTTCATTATCGAGCTCACAATTACGAACGAGATGCTCCGAAGAACGAGTGTCAAAAATGGCGATAACGTGTGTGGAACACAACGTATCCATTCAATGCGATTCATTAAGTAGCACCCTAAAATGAGTCATTGACCCCTCTCACCCATCTCAAATTTACAGCTCAACTCCAATAGATCTGAATTATTACAGTGGATTATAAAAAAGAGTAAAAATTAGGATATGCTACGCCTCACTTATGCACTAACAAGGAACCCACATGCGTCAAAACGAAGTGACATTTGCACTAGCACAGTTTGAACCGGTCAAAGGAAACATCACTGAGAACCTGCGTATCCATGAGGAAATATGTAAAAATGCCACCCGTTATGAAGCCGATGTTATTGTTTTTCCAGAGCTGTCGCTAACTGGCTACGAACCATCACTTCTTGCAGATCTCGCACTTGATTCTTCATCTCCGTATATTTTCCAGCTATCAAAGATTGCAAGCCAGTATGGTCAAACATTAATTACTGGCTGCCCAATAAAAAGTGGAGAACCGAAGCCGTATATCAGCGCTGTTATCTGCCACCCCTCTGGCAAGATCGACATATACTCCAAACAGTACTTACATGACGGTGAAAGTGACTATTGCGTATCTGGAGATAAGAGTTACGTCCTAAAGATAAATCAAACATCACTCGGATTAGCCGTGTGCGCCGATTTTTGCAGTACTCAACATCAAGAGACAGCCAAAGCCGATAATATCGATGCCTACCTAGTGAGCGCACTGATATCAGAAAGCGGGTATCAATGTGATTCTGATCTCCTGGCTCGCATAGCGGTCGACATGAAAGTGCCCGTCCTGCTCTCCAATTATGTTGGTATGACAGGTGGCTGGAGCACTGCAGGCAAATCCTGTGTTTGGGACGATATAGGAAACCCTATCATTCAGGGCAGCGATTCAAATGTAGGGATAACATGTTGTACATTGCTAAACGGATCCGTTAGCAATTCTAGCTTTTTACCCATCCGGTAATTTCGGACTATCAAAACTTTGTAGGCACAGTAATAGCCTAAAAAGTAAGGTAGTGAACTCTGTGGCAGCGGAGACAACTTAGAGCTAACGTCAAGACAGAGTGTAGCAAGTGCGTAAATAGAGATGTCAATGAGTATAAAGTTTAAGCGATAGGACGACTAAGAAGAACAACTCAAGTTTATCGTTACGTCCGTCCCGTATAAGTTCATTTCCAATCGATGCACGGAGTTCTAACTAAACGGTGTCGTCATCCTTTAAAGGTTTAGCAGCGTAACGCTACGTTTAGTTCAGATGGAAAAACTTTATCGCTTTACTTATCTAGCCTCTACAAACAACCAATCTCTAAAACTAGTTACTTTCTCGATGTCAGCATACTCTGGCCGATAAACCACGTAATAAGCGAGCGGTGAGGTGAGGTGAATATCGGGGAATAAACGCACTAAACGGCCGGCTTTGAGGTCATCTTTCGCCATAACACTCCGCGCTAAAGCCACTCCATGGCCTTCCATCGCGGCTTGTAACACCGCTGCCGAGTTATTGATTTGAATACTGGGAACTAGAGTCTCTTGTGAGACCCCAGCCATCTTTAGCCACATTGACCAAGAGGGAAAACCACTATAGCCTTCCATCGATAAGTCGTGCAGCAAGTTTGTCTTCATAAGACTAGAGGCTTGCTGCAGGTTTGGGTGATTGGCTAGAAATTGTGGGGAGCAAACAGGGTAAACCTCCTCTTCCAAGAGTTTCTCTGCTTTCAAGTTTGGCCATTGCCCTAGCCCATAACGAATGCCAATATCAATTTTTCGAGCCACAAAATCCACACTACTCAGACTCATATCAAGCCGTACATCAGTATTTTCACACTGAACCTGAAAACGATCTAACTTTGGTAGCAACCACTTGGCAGCAAATGCTGGGCTTAGCGTTACGGTGAGAACGCCCCCTACAACACTTTCCTGTAATCGCTCCAATCCAGACGCCAATTTATCTAACCCAGCTCGAATATCGGGTAAAGCGCGTTCAGCAGAATCGGTGATCTGTAAGCGGGACTTTCCACTAGTCGTGCGTATAAACAGCGGCGCATCTAACCAATCTTCAAGCGAACGCACCAATTGCCCAACGGCGGCTGGCGTCACGTTCAGCTCTTTTGCCGCCAACGAAAAGCTTTGATGTCTTGCACTTGCTTCAAACGCTCTAAGTGCATTGAGGTGGATGGGACGCATCATAATTCCGATAAAGTTTTTCTTTAGTATAAACACAGATTATCTGGTTTGTTGAACCTAGTAAATAACGCAAGAATAAGAGCCATACAAAGCAAGCAAGCCAGACCATCGGCATTACAGAAACGAGCCGTGCAAACGGAACAACGAAAGAGATAACATGATGAGCAAACAATTTTCAGGTAAAAAATTATTGGTGATTGGCGGAACCAGCGGCATGGGACTAGAAACTGCCCGTATGATTCTAGAGCAAGGTGGTCAAGCTGTCCTTGTGGGACAAAGAGCTGAAAAAGCACAGGCGGCTCACGCAGAGTTGTCTCCCCTAGGCACTGTTGACGTGCTCACAGCTAACCTCACCGATGACACGGCAATGCAGGAGCTGATTGAGACTATCAACTCTCAGCATTCTGATGTTGATCTTTTGGTTAACGCCGCTGGCGTCTTTTTCCCTAAACCATTCTTAGAGCATCAAGCAAACGACTACGACCAATACATGCAAATCAACCGCGCGTTATTCTTTATTACCCAAAAAATCGCGGCCAATCTCGTGGCGCAAGGCCGCTCAGGTTCCATCGTCAATGTAGGTTCTATGTGGGCTAAGCAAGCCATTGCCGCCACGCCATCATCAGCCTATTCAATGGCTAAAGCAGGCTTACATGCGTTAACCCAGCACCTTGCAATGGAACTAGCGGCGCACAACATTCGCGTAAATGCTGTATCACCTGCTGTTGTGCAAACGCCAATTTATGAAGGGTTTATTCCAAAAGAAGAAGTGCATGCGGCCGTGCAAGGGTTCAATAGTTTCCACCCAATCGGTCGAGTTGGTACTCCGCAAGATGTCGCCAAGACTATTGTTTTTTTGCTCTCAGATGAAGCAAGTTGGGTGACAGGCGCTGTATGGGATATCGACGGTGGCGTGATGGCAGGTCGCAACTAACTTTTAGTTACTAACTTCTAGCAACTAACTTGTTATCGTCCTCAAGATAAGCGTTAGACCTTAAGAAAGTACACGACTAAGCATATACTTAACTGGATGGTATCCTTTTAGGTATTTGCTTTATTCCTCCCTTTTTTGTGTGAGAAAGACATCATGAACATCAATGCTGATTTCAATCAAACCGCTATCGTTCACGCTGAGGAATATCAGTGGGTGCCTTCCACTCAACAAGGTGTTGAGCGCATGATGCTAGATAGAGTTGGTGATGAGAAAGCACGGGCGAGCAGTATTGTTCGATATGAACCAAATTCAAATTTCCCACGTCACAATCACCCCGGAGGCGAGGAAATCTTAGTTCTATCCGGCACTTTTTCAGATGATACTGGCGACTACCCCGCAGGCTGGTACTTAAGAAACCCGCCGGGCTCCGCGCACAGTCCACATAGTCATATTGGAGCAACGATATTCGTTAAACTGTGGCAAATGAGCGCTGACGAAAAAGCCCACGTTCGCATCAATACTAAAGAAAAAGCTTGTTGGCAAACCGTCGATAACAGAGAAGTATGCCCACTGTTCTCCAATGAGCACGAAGTCGTTAAGCTGTGTAAAGTGAATCAAGGCGGCCAGTTGTCTCACAAAGCGAATACACAAACTGAACTACTTATCCTTTCTGGTACATTGAATGTGGATAACGTCTCTTATCCATCCGGCAGCTGGCTAAGGTTAGCCAATGACCATATTCTCGATGTCATAGCAGGGGAGCAAGCTACCGTTTTATATGTAAAAGAAAGCGTTGCTAGCTAACAAACTCACACTTAGGCTAACTCTAACTGCTGTTGTCGGTATTCTTTTGGCGTCATTCCCACATTTTTAGCGAATACAGAGTACATATATTGCGTCGATGGATACCCAGATAAAAACGCTATCTCTTCGATCGGTTTATTTTTAGACTTTAGCAGCTGACATGCCTTTTTCAGCCGAATGCGAAAGATTTGATCGTGAACTGTCGTGCCTAACTCCTGCTTAAACAGGGATTCCAACTTGGATCTCGACACATTTAGCGCATCAAAAACATGGTATGACTTAATGCCTTTGTTCACGTTAACCCGTATGTAATGCAATGCTGCCATCACAAGGGGATGATGTACTCCGCGAAAGTCGCTGCTTTGACGCTCATGTAAGCTAAGAGGCCCAATGGAAGTAAGCTTAGCAACGTCACCTTGTTCTGTGAGCTGTTCTGTAAGTAAATGACTCAATTTTCTTGCCGCAACAAAGCCAAGCTGATTACCATCTTGTGCAACAGACGATAAGGGAATGCGATTCAAACTGCGCGCGATTTCGTCATTATCGATACCTATCACTGCAACCTGTTCTGGCACTAAAATATTCATATTGGCACATGCTTGTATGATGTGCCGAGCTCTGGCGTCCGTCACCGACACAATACCCACAGGCTTAGGTAACTGCTGAATCCAGTCACTCACTCGATTGATACAAAACTGCCAGTTGCTACTGCTGGTATCGAAGCCACGAAAAACGGAATTGTTATAGCCCTTTTCCTTCGTGATAGAAATAAAGGCTTTCTCGCGCTCTTTGGCCCAGCGGTTATATTCACTTGGATTGGCACCATAAAAGGCCAATGAGCTGAGTCCAGTTTGCGCTAAATGGTCAACAGCCATCCGTACAATCGCGTGGTTATCGGTGGCGACATATGGAAAGCGAGGGTAATCATCCACATTTTCATACGAACTTCCAACCCCAATCACGGGCACCTTCGTATTTTCTAACGCTCGCACTATCTCGGGATCATCAAGGTCGGCAATGATCCCATCGCCTTGCCAAGATTCAATAGAAGAACGGTCAATTAAATAGTCATCTTCTACGTAGACCTCCCATTCCACTTGGGAAGCCGCGATAAAATTACCTACGCCTTCAATAATCTGTCGATCATAGATTTTGTTTGCATTAAACAACAATAAAATACGGTATATCTTGCTCATAACTCACTGCATTTAATTAATTCGCCACGAAGTTTGCTCTTGTCCAAGAACACTTTTCGTCCAAAAACTTCTTGGGCAAGAAAACGACTTGTTCAAGAAAGCTTCTCGTTAAAGATAGGTTCTCGTTAAAGATAGCTTCTCGCTGAAAGTAGCCTCTCGTTGAAGAAGCATACTTGGTAATAATGTTTTCGGTTTCGTTCACGCTGTGAACCCTCGTAGCCGACGATACAGTTCCGAGAACTTGCGTCGCTTCGCAATATACCGCTGATGTTTTTCTGGTTGAGGGTGATAGGTTGCTACTTTTTCAGGCGTTGGGCAAAGCTCACCCAGTGACCGTTCCGGTTGCATCGCAATTTGCGCCAATCTAGCGGCACCAAGAGCAGGACCTACGTCGCCTCCTTTGCGATAGCAGATTGGAAGACCGAAGATATCTGCCAAGATTTGTCGCCAATAGACAGAGCGCGCCCCACCACCAATTAACGATATTTCATTAGGCACTTCACTGGCTTGATGCAAAATATCTAAGCCATCGGCCAGTGCAAACCCAACACCTTCCAAAATAGCCTGCGCCATTTGTCCGCGGGTGGTGATTGGTGTCATGCCAAAAAACACCCCTTTAGCCTTCGCATCATTGTGCGGCGTGCGCTCTCCTGATAAATACGGAAGAAACAGCAAACTGTCCGCGTGCTCAGCGTGTGCCGCTTCATCAATCATTTCTTGAACGTCCGTGCAATCTGCCATTTTAGCGAACCAAGACAGACAAGAGGCTGCACTTAACATCACGCTCATAGTATGCCATTTATTAGGGATAGCATGACAAAACGCATGTAAAGCATGAGCCGGATCAGCATTGAAACGATCACTGACCGAAAAATATACGCCAGAGGTTCCGAGCGACAGCATAGCTTGCCCTTGCTCAACAATCCCCACCCCAATAGCGCCCGCTGCGTTGTCCCCAGCCCCTGCGACAATGGGAACACAAGGCATACCCCAATCGTTAGCTAATTCATTATTCAAAATACCAGTGACTTCGCAGCCTTCATGCAATAAGGGCATGTGTGCTTGTGTTAGACCTGTGGCATTAAGCATCTCATCGCTCCAGAGGCGATTCGCAACATCCAGCCACATAGTACCTGCGGCATCAGAAACGTCAGTCGCAAAATTCCCCGTCATCCGATAACGTAGATAATCTTTCGGCAATAAAACTTTATCTATACGCGCAAAATTTTCAGGTTCGTTACGCTTCACCCACAAGACTTTCGGCGCGGTAAAGCCAGCCATAATCATGTTGCCTGTAATTGCACGACTTCTAGGCACCATCTCTTCTAACTCTCGACACTCTTGTACGCTACGGCCATCATTCCAGAGCATGCATGGGCGAATAACCTCGCCATCTTTATCCAACAAGGTCGCACCATGCATTTGTCCTGCAAGGCCTATGGCCACCACCTGTGATAAATCACACTGCTCGTTGAGCTTTAACATGGCTTTGTTCAGTGCAGTCCACCAGTGCTGCGGATTTTGCTCAGACCATAAATCCTGCGCGCTTGATACTCGCAAAGGCACACTCTCTGAAGCAAGCAGTATCCCATTTTTGTCGATGACAATTGCTTTTAAACCAGAGGTGCCAAGGTCGATTCCGATGTACATAGATGTTACCCAAATTGCGATTATTTGCCGCTACTATAGAAAGAGTTCAAGGCCGAGACAATTATGTAAATTGTCAATCTGATGGGAGGAATCGTTTTTTGTGCGCTCAGTTACAAAGTCTCATATTGCATGAACGCGAAATGCCTAGTCTCGAACTGCTCAATCGAGAAGTGCTTAATTGAGATTAAGCTAAATCGACAAGCACTGAATCGAAAAGCATTTAGTTGAAAAGTACATAACTGAGAAGTACTTAGCTGAAAGCTCATCGTCTCGATGTACCTAATATCAAGTGACAAGATCTTAGATTTTCCCCACAAAAAAGCCCCGCACAATTAAGTGCAGGGCTCTATAAAGTCTTTCGCTAAATTAGGCTATTAGCTTTCAACTGTGCGGCGGCTGCCAGTGCTACGCTCACCACGGTTTGCACCACGGTTGTCGCCACTACGGCTACGGTCGAAACGACGCTCACGGTTGCCACCTTCGCGGTTTCCATCACGGCTTCCACCTTCACGGTTACCACGGTAACCACCTTCACGGTTTCCGCCTTCGCGATTTCCGCCTTCACGGCTTCCACCTTCACGGTTGCCACGGTAACCACCTTCGCGATTTCCGCCTTCACGGCTACCACGATGACCACGGTTTCCATCACGGCTTCCACCGTTTCCACCACGGAAGTTACCATCACGACGACCAGCACCACCATCACGACGACCACCACGAGACTCACGGAAATCATCAAAGTCACACACTACTGCGCCAACTTCTTTCTGGCGAATACGCAGTTTGCGTAGCTTGCCAGCAGTTTCAGAGTTCATTGCTTTTGGCAATTGAACAAACGTGTGACCAGGTGCTAGTTTAATCGCGCCAATAGAACCTTTAGTAAAGCCAAGCTCGTTAGCAAGTGCACCAACGATGTCTTTAACTTGAACGCCTTGCTCACGGCCAACTTGTAGTTGGTAAGTATCCCACTCTTGGTTGCTAAATTCACGACCACCATCACGACCACCGTTTTCACGACGCTCTTTACGACGGTTCTTGTCACGCTCAATAGCAGCAACCATTGGGTCTTCACCAATGTAGAACAATGGGCTCTTACCCTGCTGACGCTTAAGAAGCATTGCAGCTAGAGTCGTCGCGTCAACTTCTAGAGACTCTTGAAGCGTAGAGATAAGGCTTGCAAAGTTTTCTAGAGCTTTGCTTCCTTTCTCTGTTTCAAGTTCAGTACCAAGCTTAGCAACACGTGCAGCAGCAACTTGGTCACGTAGAGGAAGTTGGATTTCTTCCATTAGAGACTTAGTTACGCGCTCGATAGTGCGAAGCATGCGAATTTGGTTAGTGCGAACAAGTAGGATCGCTTTACCTTTACGTCCAGCACGGCCAGTACGACCGATACGGTGGATGTAAGATTCAACATCAAATGGGATATCGTAGTTGAATACGTGAGTGATACGTGGAACATCAAGACCACGTGCTACAACATCAGTTGCAACTAGGATATCGATAACACCTTGTTTGATGTGATCAACAGTGCGCTCACGTTGAGACTGAGGAATATCACCGTGTAATGCAGCAGCTTTAAAACCACGTGCAGATAGCCAATCAGCTAGGCGTTCAGTATCTTGACGAGTACGAACGAACACGATTGATGCGTCAGTTTCTTCAGTTTCAAGTAGACGAGACATTGCTTCGTCTTTCTCTACGCCTTTTACGACCCAGTAATTCTGTTCTACTTTATCAACGGTGTGGTTTTTACCCGCTACGTCAACGTGCGCAGGATCACGCAAGAAGCGCTCAACAATGTTTTTCAACATTGGAGGCATAGTTGCAGAGAACAGTACGCGTTGAGCTGTTTCTGGAGCTTGTTCCATGATCCAAGTAACATCATCAACAAAGCCCATGTTTAACATTTCGTCAGCTTCATCAAGAACGAAAGTTTTAACTTGGTCTAGGTGTAGACGATCACGGTTGATCAGGTCTTGAACACGTCCTGGTGTACCCACCACGATGTGAGCACCTGATTTTAGCGCACGCATTTGATCAACGATCGATGCGCCACCATAAATTTCTAAGACTTTAAGGCCACGAACGTTTCGGCCTAGGTTTTTAATCTCTGCCGCAACTTGAATTGCAAGCTCACGTGTTGGAGCCAAAACAATTGCTTGTGGCTTACGCTGATCGAGATCTAGCTTGTTCAACAAAGGAAGAGAAAAAGCGGCAGTTTTACCTGTACCAGTCTGTGCTTTACCAAGTGCATCTTTGCCTTCCAAAAGGTGAGGAATAGCAGCAGCTTGAATTGGAGTCGGGTTTTGAAAACCCATCTCATCTAGAGCAGAAAGAACAGATGAGTTTAAGTTAAGGTCACTAAATTGTATTGCGGTATCTTGCATGGGGTTCCCACTAAAATAAATAAACAAACGGTCCCACGCGCTCTACCAATTCCAATACCAATCCAGTTTAAGAGCTGAATCCATCCAGATGCGGATAAGTGTTAAAACGCATCAAGCGACTAAGGGACTACTTAGGGAGGCGAATTATTCCCTAAATACACAAAAAAAACAAGAAAAAATTGAAATTCATCACAAATGTTCATATTTTTTCACCAATTTGCACGCTATGTTCACCGTTGGTGCAAAGTGAATTCACGTTGACACACGGTGGGCGCGGAGTCTATCACACTAATGGCCCCAATTGGTATATATAACCTTGGTATATTCCTGATTTCAGATAATAACTAAGTGGGTAGAAAGTACTTAATTCCAGCGAGCTAGCAAGACAGTGGTAAGGAGTGGGGGGAAGTAAACAACGAGGGAAAGCCTAGATCTCAGCAATAAGCACCACAGCATCTAATTCCCTTAACTTGAGCTGAGACGGAATTCACGCGGAAGAATGCTTTTGGAAGCCACTTGGGTGTAGTAATCGTCCGCTTCAATGTTTATAGTGTGGACAACTATTTCTGCTAAATAAAAGAACATGTTCCAAGATAACCCGCTACTTGCTCAGCTAAAACAACAAATCCAAGAAACGCTTCCAAAAAAAGAAGGCACCATTAAAGCCACCGACAAAGGTTTTGGCTTTCTCGAAGTGGACAGCAAAACCAGCTACTTTATCCCGCCACCTTATATGAAAAAGTGCCTTCATGGTGACAAAGTCGTCGCGATTATACGTACTGAAAAAGAAAAAGAAGTGGCTGAGCCAGAGAGCTTGTTGGAGCAAAACCTCACCCGGTTTATCGGTCGAGTAAAAATGTTCAAAGGAAAGTTGAACGTTACTCCTGATCATCCGCAGTTAAAAAAGCAGTCCCTAAAAGCGAAGGTTAAGAAAGGCCTCAACCCTGAGCACTTTGCCGAGGGTGACTGGGTCGTTGCCCATTTAGTGCGTCACCCGTTAAAAGGTGACAACGGTTTTGGCGTCGAGATCAGTGATAAAATTACTGATGCGAATGACAAAATCGCACCTTGGTGGGTCACACTAGCTGTCAATGATCTTCCGAACAGTGAGCCTCAAGGCATTGATGACTGGCAGCTCAACGATGATGAAGATCTTGAACGTGCAGACATGACTCACGTTCCTTTCGTCACTATTGATGGCGAGAGCACGAAAGATATGGATGACGCTTTGCACGCAGAGCGTACCGAATCCGGCGACATCAAGCTTACGATCGCTATCGCTGATCCAACAGCCTACATCAACCCAGATGACGAAATGGACAAAGTGGCTCGCGAGCGTGGCTTCACTATTTACTTGCCTGGCCGTAACATCCCTATGCTACCTAGAGAGCTTGCGGATGATAAATGTTCACTGATCGAGAACGAAGTTCGCCCAGCACTTTGCTGCAGCGTCACTATTTCGGCAGACGGCGTCATTGGCGAGGATATTCAATTTTTCGCTGCCCACATCAAGTCACATGCTCGCCTTGCTTACAATCGTGTTTCTGATTGGATTGAGAATGGCAGTTGTGAGCAATGGGCACCTAACGAGCAAATAGCTCAAGTGGTTACCGACCTACAAGCACTCGCTCTCGTGCGTGCAAACTGGCGTGAAACCCATGCTGTGGTTTTCCCTGACCGACCAGACTATCGCTTTGAGTTGAGCGAAGATAACGACGTGGTGGCGATTCACGCAGATATGCGCCGCAGTGCCAACCGCCTAGTTGAGGAAGCCATGATCACCGCAAATATTTGTGCTGGTCGTATCTTAAAAGAAACCTTTGCATCAGGCGTGTTCAATACACATGCCGGTTTCAAACCTGAAAAGCTCGCCGACGTCGTTACTATGGTAAACCCAGAAGGCGATTTACCATTCAATGACGAAAGCCTGACCACGCTTGACGGCTTTGCTGCATTACGCCGCTGGTTAGGTGAACAAAACACCAGCTATTTAGACAACCGCATTCGCAAATCTCAAGCGTACAGCGAGATTGGTAACCAGCCACTCCCCCATTATGCAATGGGTCTAGACATCTATGCGACTTGGACATCACCAATCCGCAAGTATGGCGACATGATTAACCACCGCATGCTCAAAGCCCACATCATGGGTAAAGATCCCGTTCAAGTCCCTGACGAAAGTGTCGGCGCAGAATTAGCGATTCACCGTAAACATCATAAAATCGCCGAACGCAACGTTGCTGATTGGCTCTATGCCCGAACTTTAGCACCAGAACTTGAGAAACAAACTCAGTTCAGTGCAGAAATATTCGATATCAATCGCGCTGGTATGCGGATTCGCCTATTAGAAAATGGAGCGAGCGCCTTCATTCCTAGTTCGTTAATCCTAGCGAATAAAGAGCGTCTTAAGTGCAACTTTGAATTAGGTACGGTCGAACTCGACAAAGAGGTGGTCTTCCGCCTTGGAGATAACCTAGCAATTACCCTTTCGGATGTAAATCAAGAGAGCCGTAATTTGATAGCAAAACCTGTGCAAGTATTTGCCGATGTTCAAGCGGAAAAAACCGACGCCTAGTATAACATCAGTCGAATGAAACGCTCATATTGCAAAAATCCCACCCTATTAGGGTGGGATTTTTTATTCTAGTCTCGGCGAAATATTAACTATCCAGAAAGTTCCTACCTACCAAAACGAAGCGTTCGGATCGCTTTCAATCTCACGCATAATCTTGGTTAAGTCTTTGCTATGAGCCAAAGGCTGGTAGGGGAGCCAAGACGTATTCGTCCCGCTATCTTTGGGAACAGAAAGTAACCAACATTTATCATTGTCGCTCCACTGCACCCGAGCTACAACACTCGAATAATCACTGTGGGCCGAATCTAATAAATAGTGATCGTGAATAAAATTGACGCCATTATCTATGGATTCAAAATGAGATCTCCCACCAAGTGCAATGGGTATACCTTGATTGCGACAAGAGCAGACTCTAAGGGCCCGATTCTCTACTTGACGCTGCAACATACTAGTTAAATTCATGAGGTAGCCAACCTGTATTTACACTTACTCACTACTAGTATGTATGACAAACTCTATTTTAGAAACCAAAAACCTCAGAAAAGCAAGTTAATTCATACAAAATTGACAAAGATGGTGTTAAAAAAGAGAGTGACTAAACACTAAGAAGGCAACTTAGGGGAATGACAAGGCTGCCCTTACAAAATATGGTGGAAAGCATTAAAGCTTAGAAATGAAGCTGAGTAACCGAAATTACGACACAAGCTGGTCGGCGAATACCTTCTATCTCAACTTTGATTTCCCGCTCAACTTCTAGCCCTTTTCTTACTGGAGTGACCTTAATCAAGGTGCTTTTCGCTCGAACACGATTACCAACTTTCACTGGATAAAGAAAACGAACTTGGTTTAGCCCTACGTTGACAACCATTTTAGCAGTAGGATACGAAGCAATGCTCGGATCCACACTATCAGTCAATTTCGGTAGCAAAGCTAAGGTCAAAAAACCATGAGCAATTGTGGTTTTAAACGGCGACTCAGTTGCAGCTCGTTCCGGATCGGTATGAATCCACTGCATGTCCTCGGTCACCTCACCAAAATGGTCAATGCGGTTTTGATCCACCATCAACCAGTCGCCAGTATGAATTACCTGGTCAATCTGATCACTGAGGTCATCATACACAACTTGTGCGGCAGGCTTTAAAACGATTGGCGCTTGGATCGGCCCATCTTCATTAATGGCTGGTTCTTGAAAATCTTTCATCCAAGCCACGATCTGTCGCCCATGGGTCCTATTTAGAAACTCTCCCCAATACTCCCTTACCATGGGAGACATTCTCTGCACTAGCTCAGAGTGGTGTTTCGAAATAGTTTCACCACGATGCTTAAATAGATTCGCGACTTTCATAAAGTTCCTCAGACAGTAACCAAGATTATGGCTATCTACCAATTTTGAAGCAGTTCACAGATATGTGCAATCGATTTCGAGCGTACAGGCGTTACACCAACACCATTAAACCCAATAAAAACAACACACTATAAATAAAACATTATTTTATTAGACCACAGTTCATTACGTAAATCTGCCTAAGTGGACACAAAATCATTTCATCTTTGCTAACAAATATAATCAAGTTTTATGCCAGAACCGCTCACCTATTCGCCACAAATTTATATCAGCCAAGCACAGTACCCATAAATTTAACATGGAAATCATTATCATAGAGTTAGGTAATGGCAGCGGAAAGATAGGCACAAATTGCCCACAAGTTGCAATCCCCATTTTTGCCCCCAGTTTAGGGTATAGATATCGGAAGAACGATAAAAAGGCGCACATAACAAGTGCATAGTATCGCGGCTTCAATCGCGTTAGAATTAGGTCAGCACAAAATTGCCTTTTGTAATAATAGTTGATTTAAAACATCCTATTACACCCAATTACGGCTAATTCGCATCACGTCACACTGGCTATTTTTTGCCACTACCACCGAGACATTAAATCATGACCCCTGTTATTGACACCATCCTAGCGCACCGCTCAATTCGTAAGTTTACCGAGCAGGCTATCTCAACTGAACAACTTGGCACTATCTTAGATGCAGGCATTGCCGCATCTTCATCGAGCCTGCTGCAAGCAGTTTCGGTTATCCGCGTTACTGACCAACAAAAGCGCCAAGCGCTGGCTGAATATGCAGGTAATCAAAGCTACGTAGAAACCGCCGCCGAGTTTTTGGTATTTTGTATCGACTTCCACCGTCATGCAGAAATTAACCCTGAAGTACAAGCCGATTACACTGAGCTCACGCTCATAGGTGCGATTGACGCAGGTATCATGGCTCAGAACTGTTTACTGGCAGCGGAATCGTTGGGGCTTGGCGGTGTGTATATTGGTGGCATTCGAAACAAAGCGCAGCAAGTTGATGAATTATTAGGCCTGCCGCAACATAGCGCTGTTCTTTTTGGCTTATGTTTGGGACACCCAGATCAAGCGCCAGAACTAAAACCACGCTTGCAGCCAGAAGTCATCGTACACGAAAACCAATATCAATCTGTAGATCTCGGTAAAATCCGTCAATACGATGAAACCATGGCCAACTACTACGCTAGCCGTACAAGCAACTCAAAGCAGCAAGCTTGGTCAGAGCAAATCACTGGAAAACTTACTCAAGAGTCACGCCCACATATTCATCCATACCTCAATAGCAAAAACCTTGCGGTGAAATAACTTAGTTTTATAGGGACTTAGTTTTAGAGGCTTAGTTTTAGGGGCTTAGGTCTTGTGCAATTTCGCGCCACGACTGGACCTCACCCCTGAAATGCGTCACCTGCTGATCACTGGCCACTTGGATCAGGTTTAACATGGATTGGTTGGCTAGCTGAATATTATGCTGCCTTTTTTGTTGGAAAGATTTGGAATAGAGTGTATCTGGCTGAAACGCCAACTGCCTATATACTTCAACAAAGCGCCCTTCATCGTGGCGATGTGCCAATAATTGCTCTAGCTTGCGCTGGAACAACGCTTGATGGGCCAGCCACTCCTCTCTTGTGCTAACGATACTCGCAGCCCAATAATCCACTTTGACTTGCTGGGCTGGCGTGATACTCCCTAGCCACATTTCTAATCCATCCGAAATTCTCTCGCTGTAGCGTTTCCGAAGCAAATCTTCTTCTTTTTTTTCATTGGCTTGGTTTTCCTGAACTTGGTTTGCGTCAGCTGGCTGGTGTTGAGCTCGCCGTTTGTTGCGATTGGTCTCAATCTTAACGAGCAATGCTTCAACTTGCTCATCACTTAGCTGAGCAGCTAATTGATGAATCTCCGGTTGAAGTTTGATAAGTAGACGATTGCCATGCTCTCTGAACCGCCTTTGCTGATCCAATAGATACGCCATGTTGACTTGGCTCGGTTCGACCAACATAAACTCGTCTAAATGGGCAATATAACGTGGCAGTTCGGATTCGCGGTGCCAACGTAAAAAATCACTCACCTTTTCACCGAGTAACTCACGTTGATCGCCATTCAGCTCCACGTAATTATCAACATAGCGAACCACAAACCAGTCGACGTTGTTATACGCCCACTGCGCACCACATCCCGTAAGTAGCAGCAAAATCATTAATACGGTGATCGGCTTTGTCATCGCGGTGCCTTTATCGAATGATGTCTACTACCAGTATAGTGGCCGATAAAAGAGCAGTAAGACTGTGGGGTAAACTTACATGGTATATACCCGCGCAACATTTTCTGCCACATCGCTGATATTTATCTCAGCCTCCGCCAGTGCAACTGGCAAATCCATTGTTCGAGGAACCACACTGAACACAGCATCAATCCCACATTCATATACCGCTTGATAGCCATCTCCCGTGCAGCCGCATAATGCAATAACGGGAATACCGTTCAACTTCGCCAGTTGAGCCACCCCCATCGGCGTTTTGCCTTGCACGGTTTGACTGTCGATTCGACCCTCACCAGTGATCACCAAATCAGCGTCGCATAATTGATTCTCTAAGCCAACGGCATTCAATACGATTTCAACTCCAGGTTTCAAGATTGCGTTGGAATAGGCAAGTAAAGCCGCGCCCATACCCCCCGCTGCCCCAGAGCCGCTGGCATGCAAAACATCACGCTGAGTGACCTGTTTGGTGAGTTCTGAAAAATGCTTAAGGTTGCGATCCAATAATGCTACCTTTTTTACATCAGCGCCTTTTTGCGGGCCAAAAACTGCAGATGCGCCATTATCGCCACATAACGGGTTATTAACATCGCACGCGACCAGTATTTCACTTTGCTGAAGTCTAGGATCTAAACTGGACGTATCAATCCGGCACAGATCGGATAAACCTCGTCCTGTAGCAACGATAGGCTCATCTGATGCATCCATAAATCTAGCGCCAAGAGCGCTGAGCATTCCCACCCCTGCGTCATTGGTCGCACTGCCACCAAGCCCGATAATCAACTTTCTTATTCCGCTATCCAAAGCGTGTTTGATCAATTCACCAGTGCCATAACTGGTGGCATCCAGTACTTGGCGCTGTGCTGGGCTGACAAGATGAAGCCCCGAAGCCTCTGCCATTTCAATTATCGCCGTCGACTTGTCTCCCGTGAGTCCATATTTTGCTCGCACACTTTGTCCCAGCGGGCCGGTCACTTTCAGCGTTACAAAATGTCCCTGAGAAGCATCAACAAGAGACTGTGCCGTGCCTTCTCCCCCATCAGCAACGGGAACAATTCTATATTCGGCATTGGGCCAAACCCTAGCCAAGCCATGCTGAATCGCCAACCCAACTTCCCGAGCAGAAAGGCATTCTTTAAACGAGTCTGGAGCAATCACAATTTTCATATTTATTTTCTCATTTAACCAAAAGCCACATTAAAAAGCCTACAAGTTGTTCCATAAATTCCCCACATAGCCAGAACGCCAAATATGCATACGCTTCTCATCGAAATAAGGGATAAAATCATGCAACTTTTACATCAACTGACGGACTTTTTACATACTAATCCGTATGATAGCGACTCTTTTTCATCGGACTTTGAAGCTCGTCTGAATTGCCATTGGTCTAACATTTATTGACAATGAAAGCCCATTGGCTGGCGTTCAGCATTGCATCAGTCTATAAAGCTATACGCGAGGACGCGTTTGTTACTATTGTATGGAGCAAATACAATGAAAAAACTCATCATCCCAGCCCTTTGTGTACTTGCACTTGCGGGCTGCAACCAGAAAACCCCTCAACCTGAGAAAACCGCGCAAGTGCCACATCCACTATGTAACCCAGCAAGCAACATGCCTGGTGGCTGGCATAAAACAGACGTCAGCCCTGAAGTGAATAAAGCGGTTGAATTGGTCATCGCACATATGGACACCAGCGCGAAACTCGATAGCATTGTCTCCGTTCACTCTCAAGTTGTTAACGGCATTAACTACGCGATTGAATTTAAACTGTCTGACGGCCAAGTTTGGCACACAGTGGTATACAGAAGCTTGAAAGGGGAATACACAATTTCAAAACCCGCCCAGCAAGGCAGCTTCTGCGGCTAATTATGTAACTGACGGCGGCTAATAACAGGCTGCCGTTTACTGAGCTCCTAACTCTTATTCACAAACAACCAATTCACATAAACCAATTCACAACCATCCTTTTCATATTCAACCTATTCACATCTAGCCTATTCACAGTTTCGATAACGTAGAAGGACTTCCCATGGAGCATTTTCTTAGCGCGAGGAATATTCTGGGTAACGCTGCTTAAGTTTGTGAAGAGTGCCATCTTGAGAAATTTGCTCCAACGCTCTATTGAGCTGTTCAATATGAGCCATCAACTTCCCGTTTTTTGACACGCCCACTAGAATGTCGAATGACTCGCGTAACTTGCCGTACTCAATAAACGAGTAATTACCTTGATGTTGCTCGAAGGAAACCGCGGCCATGACAATATAGTCAACTCGATCTTTTTTAAGTAAAGCAAGAAGTTGTTGATGTGAATTTGTCTCTATAACTTTGAATTTATTCTCCTTAATTGCGGAGGATAGGTCCTTGGAAAAGTAATAACCACGACGGATCCCGATGGTTTTTCCATAAAGGCTATGAATATCATCAAAGGTAAACTTCCTACCTTGTCGCCCATAAATGCTGGCTTTAATCCCCTGAATGATTGGCGTGGATAAATAGTAAACAAACTCTGATCTCGACTCGTTATATTGTATCGGGGCAACAATATCGGTCACCCCCTGTTTCAGATTCAGCAGAGTGCGTTTGATGGGACGAGGGGTAATCACAATATCGACCTCAATTCGCCGAGCAAGTTCTTGTAAAATATCCACCGCCAAACCCGTAGGTTGACCGTTTTTACCTTTTTCACATAGAGAAACGTTGCCGGCAAAACAACTACCAGACACTTCCTCCGCGCCCAAGGGTAAGATGTATAAGCTGGCCGTTAAACAAACAATTAAAGACAGACGAATCGACATAATGAGACTCTAAAGATTTAGCTCTCACTGAGTATAGTGTAAGAAATAAAACCTCAATTCAGTCAATACCTCACCCCTTCATACCCTTCATACCCTTCATACCCTTCATACCCTTCATACCCTTCATACCCTTCATACCCTTCATCGTTAAGTTGCTTTAACGAGCCGAGTGTCAAACAAAAAGTACCTATAAATTGGAAAGAAAGGGATACAGCGACATGTTCATACAGGCAAATAGTCAACTCCGCTAATAACAATCACTGATAAGAAACAAAATGTAACATTCAACTTAGTTATAAAAATAACATTACTGAGGCAAGGATCACGGTAATGATTTCATTTTCGTTACAAAATCCGCGCTCATTCGAACGAGCATAGTTTTATCGTTCGCGCACTAGTGATTTACATATATGTTTCGTAAATAGTTCCAGAGGGTTCTTCATGTTTGGTATCTTCAAGCCAAAAGCTCACCTTACTCGCTTGCCAAGTGAGCAAATTGACAACACTTACAGCCGGTTACGCTGGCAACTTTTCATCGGCATTTTTTTTGGCTACGCGGGCTATTACCTAGTGCGAAAAAATTTCAGCCTTGCGATGCCTTATTTAATCGAACAAGGGTACAGCCGAGGCGATTTGGGCGTTGCTTTAGCAGCCGTATCTATCGCTTACGGGCTATCTAAATTCTTAATGGGAAGCGTGTCCGATCGCTCAAATCCTCGCTATTTCCTTGCCGCTGGCTTGCTCATGTCTGCTCTCGTTATGTTTTGTTTTGGCTTTATGCCATGGGCAACGGGAAGCGTGACCGCCATGTTTATTTTGTTGTTCCTTAATGGCTGGTTCCAAGGGATGGGGTGGCCCGCCTGTGGCCGAACTATGGTGCACTGGTGGTCTCGTAAAGAACGTGGCGAAATCGTGTCAGTTTGGAACGTCGCGCATAACGTTGGCGGTGGTTTAATTGGCCCGCTATTCCTGCTCGGCCTTTGGATGTTCAACGAAGATTGGCGCGCCGCCTTTTATGTGCCTGCTTTTTTCGCCGCGATAGTCGCCGTGTTTGTTTGGGTAACGGTGAGAGATACACCTCAGTCATGTGGCTTACCCGCGATCGAAGAATACAAACAAGATTTCCCCGACGACTATGACCCTTCATACGAAAAAGAAATGTCCAGCAAAGAGATTTTCTTCAAGTATGTTTTTTCAAACAAATTGCTCTGGTCTATCGCCATTGCGAACGCCTTTGTCTACTTGATTCGATACGGTGTATTAGATTGGGCACCTGTTTATCTTAAAGAAGCGAAAGGATTCAGCGTCGACAAGTCTTCATGGGCGTATTTCCTTTACGAGTGGGCGGGTATCCCCGGCACCCTACTGTGTGGTTGGATTTCCGATAAGCTCTTTAAAGGTCGCCGTGCACCCGCAGGTATCTTATTCATGGTACTCGTAACAGCTGCCGTATTGGTTTACTGGCTCAATCCAGCGGGCAACCCAACTGTCGATATGCTGGCACTGATTTCCATCGGCTTCTTGATATACGGCCCTGTAATGTTGATTGGCTTATACGCATTAGAACTGGCACCGAAAAAAGCCGCAGGAACCGCGGCTGGTCTTACAGGTCTATTTGGCTATCTCGGTGGAGCAGTAGCGGCTAACGCTGTATTGGGCTATACCGTTGACCAATATGGCTGGCATGGTGGATTTATGGTACTAGTCGCCGCTTGTATCGCTGCGATCATCTGCCTCACCTACGCTTTAGTTGGCGAAAAGTCCCTGCATGCCAAAAAATCTGGCGATTCTAAACCAGTCACTCAATAGGTCTATCAATGAAAATTTTTAAGTCTATATTATTGCTACTTGTCGTCATGCTCCCTTCTCTAAGTATTGCGCAACAAATTAGTGCTCAACAAATGAGTAGCGCTCAGCAAATCGTCATCGCTCATAGGGGCGCGTCAGGTTACTTGCCAGAACACACCCTTGCAGCCAAGGCACTGGCCTACGGAATGAAGCCGGATTACCTTGAGCAAGATGTCGTTATGACCAAAGACGATCAGTTAATTATCTTGCACGATCGTTATCTAGACCGTGTCACCGATGTCGCTCACAAGTTTCCTAACCGTGCTCGCCAAGACGGTCGATACTATGCGATTGACTTTACGCTGAAAGAAATAAAAACGTTACGCGCCACCGAAGGGTTTGAACTGGACAAAAATGGGAAAGAAAAGGCAATTTTCCCACATCGCTTCCCGTTATGGCGTTCTGATTTTTCTATTCATACCTTGCAAGATGAAATCGAACTGATTCAAGGTTTAAACAAAACTTTGGGATACAACATAGGTTTGTATACCGAAATTAAAGCACCTTGGTTCCATCGCCAAGAAGGGAAAGACATCAGCGCCGCTGTGCTGAAGACGTTAAAATCGTATGGCTACACCAGTAAACAAAGCAAGATATATGTACAGTGCTTCGACCCTATCGAGCTGAAACGGATTCATTCCACATTACTGCCTCAACTCAAAATGGATCTTAAACTGATCCAGCTGATGGCGTATACCGATTGGAATGAAACCATGGAGAATAAACATGGCAAACTCACCCCATACAATTACGATTGGATGTTTAAGCCCGATGGGATGAAAGAGGTGGCGAAATACGCCGACGGCATTGGACCATGGAAAGCCATGCTTGTTGATCCGTCATCGACTCAAACACATATTGAAATCTTGCCCCTAGCAGAGCAAGCTAAGAAAGCCGGCTTGCAAATTCATGCCTATACATTTCGGGCCGATCCGAGTCGTATCCCTCAATATGCAAACAGCTACGACGACATGCTAGACATATTTTTCAACAAAGTAAAAGTGGATGGGGTGTTTACTGATTTCCCTGATAAAGCCGTGAGTTTCCTTCATCACCAGTAGATAATGTCAGATCCAACTACATCCGCCCCCACATTATGTGGGGGTGTTAAACACTATGTGGGAGTATTAACACCAGAACTAAGCGGACTAACACCACCTGTAAAGGCATTAACACCCTTTGTGAGCACACCAATACCATGCGCGAATACGCAATTCCCTAGCTTCACCAAAAACAAAATCAAAGTTTGTACATTTATCCAACTTCAGTGTAAACCATTATATTTAATGATCTATTCACTCTTTTATTACCAGTCGACAACACCAACCTAACATCAAGTCTTAGCAGGTTATGCTAAGTTTATTTGAGGCCATCACAACTGAAAAAGGGGAATAGAATATGACTAGACCAAGGTCAAACGCTATCACTTCCATGCCTAGCAGCGCTATGGCAGCCAGTACACTACCACCTATGTACATGGATATGTTGAACCTGTTCTCGAACACAAATATCGAAGGATTGACCCTGCTTGAAAAAGCTCAGAAAGCGGTGGATGGACTAGGAAAAACCAACTCTCTGGCAGACTCTATTTCCCAAGCAAAATCAGGAGATGACTGGGTCGTGACTAAAACCAAAGACAAAGCACAGTCTGCGCTAGAAGGTTCAAAGTCCTATAAATATGTACAAAAAATCATTAATGCCATCAAGGAGAAGTTAACTGACTTTTTCATACGCCATGGTGGTGCGCTCCTCGACCATGTCAAAAATCAAATTCTCGCTATGGTTCCTAAAATATTAAGCAATATTTTAGGACAAATCGCACCTATATATAGCGATATAAAAAAAGCGGCCACCGCTATTTATCCTGCCTTACAAAAAACTGTTTTGTATTATAAAACTCGCGAACTAAGCTCAGTATCAGCTTACCCAGTGGCGGGGGATGTTATTGAACGTGTACGTGCAGAAATAAAATCGGTCGCAATAGAAAAAGGGGCAATCGCTATCACATCAGTGGGCTCATTATTTATTGATCTTGCAAGTATCGGTATTTCCTCAACAGTCACTACAATCGTTAAAGCAGGAATCGCTGTATTTAACTTTTTAAAAGGCCTGTACGACCGCTACGTGATGAAAAAGAACTTCAAGGCATTTAAAAAAGAATGTATTAATTTGAAGCTCAAAGCACACACACTAAATGCAACTTTGTTTAAAGAATGGCTACGGGATAAAATGTCCACCATTCCAATTTTGGCAAGCTATATCGTCTGCATGCCGTGCTACAGTTCACCATTCAATTTTCTTGATTTGGTCAATGCCAAACCGACCCCTCCGTCAAAAACAACTAGGTTGTATAATCGAATCAAGAAAAAACTAGGCTTTGGCAATAACCTCGATCCGGTCACCGCTTACCAAACCGATCTAATCTCCTCTTATCGCTCGATGCAAGCTGAAGCTAAGACCTTTATTTCAGAGTGTAGTATCCAGCTCAGCAGCGACAAGCCAGGGGCAATGCAATTTCTAAAGGCCGCTCGAGGCGAACGTAATTTTATTCCTGGTACGGATGAAAAAGCTTTCGACAAAGCAGTAAGAAAACAGAAAATGCAAAACTTATTGGATGGTACTACCTTGAAAAATAAGGTAAAGGAGACGTTTACACCAAGTAATATGGCTGCAACAATAGCCGGAAAATTTGACTCCCACATGGAATCTTTAGCACAAGAGCAATAGAGAATTACGCTCTCGCTATTTTCAATACTTCTCATTGTTATCATGTAGAAAAGGGCCTAATAATAGGCCTTTTTTATTTCCATCTAACAATGAAACTGAATATTGAAGTATAAAATACTGTCTCCATACCCAAGCTCCTCGCAAACATCGATGAAAATACTGCTTTGCCCTATACTTGCCTGGCCATATATTATACGATCGTAATCACCTTTATTAAGTGAAATGGAAATTTCGATTAATAGAGGCACTATTATTAATTGAGAAAGGATCTCTTAAAATGAAATTACTGCTCACTTTGGGGCTTGTTGTAAGCATATTTCCAAGCTTAAGTTTCGCCAAAGAATGTGGCACCATCACCATTGCTGATATGAATTGGAATTCCGCTAGCTTAATCGCCAATATCGACCAATTTATCCTAAAAAATGGTTACGGTTGCGACGCCGAACTCATCCCGGGTGACACTATGCCCACTGGGACCTCCATGATAGAAAAAGGCCAACCCGATGTGGCCCCTGAACTCTGGACCAACAGCTTGCAAGAAGCACTCGACAAAGGTGTAAAAGAAAAGCGCCTTCGTTACGCAGGTAAGGTGCTCATCGACGGTGGCGAAGAAGGCTTTTGGGTTCCCTCTTATCTCGTCAAAAAATACCCCGACTTAACCACTATCGCTGGCGTTCTCAAACATGCTAGCTTGTTCAAAAATCCTGAAGATCCTGATAGCTCGGCGTTTTATAGCTGTCCTGCTGGCTGGGCATGCCAGATTTCTGCAGAAAATTTGTTCAAAGCACTCGATATGAAAAAAGCGGGCTTTACGATTGTCGACCCAGGTTCCAGCGCAGGGCTTTCAGGATCACTAGCAAAAGCCTATGAACGTAAAGAACCTTGGATTGGGTACTATTGGGCCCCCACGGCGATCTTAGGTAAATACAGTATGGTCAAAGTAGATTTTGGCACGGGTGTCAACAAGAAAGAGTTCATGTCTTGCATCAGCCAAGCTGAGTGCGTCAATCCAAAAGCGACCATGTACCCTGTCTCCCCTGTCTATACCGTGACCACTGAGAAACTTGCCGAGAAATCTCCCGACGCCTATCAATATTTCAGTAAACGAAACTTCACCAATAAGGACCTTAATCAACTGTTAGCATGGATGGAAGAAAACCAAGCCGATAGCAACGACGCTATGTACTATTTCTTAACCAAATACCCTCAGGTTTGGCATCAATGGTTACCTAAAAAAGTGGCCGAGAAAGTTCAAGCCGCGCTTTAATTCCCCGATAAGCTAGAATGTAATCAACGTAGCCCATTGATAGGGCTACGCCATGATAAGGAACTATCAATGGCAAGCAGTATATGGACAAGCTTTCCGCAAATGGATCGACTTGATTTGATGTGGCTTCGCAAAACTCTCGACGGAGCCTATAAAGAGTTTTCACGTAATTATGGGGACATAATTGAATCCCTATTTCACCCACTACTCTCTTTTCTAATTTGGTTTGAGAAACTCCTTATTGCTACCCCTTGGTGGCTAATGTTGATCGTCTGTACTGGGCTTATTTATGCTGCCAGTCGTTCGTGGAAACTCGCACTTTCAGGCCTTGGCGCTTTGATACTGATTGGCTATTTTGGCATGTGGGAAGACACCATGCGCACATTAAGTATTATCACTGTGTGCACCCTGCTCTCCATTCTGATTGGGATCCCAGTTGGAATTGCGATGGCACGCTCCAATCGCGTGCAAACTATCGTCACACCCTTACTCGACATCATGCAGACCATGCCCGCTTTCGTGTATTTAATCCCCGTGGTCATGTTACTAGGAATTGGTAAAATCCCGGGCTTGATTGCCGTTGTCATTTACGCCATTCCCCCGGTCATTAGACTCACGAACCTAGGCATCCGATTGGTCGACAAAGAAGTTTTAGAAGCGGCAACCGCATTTGGGGCAAGCAGTAAACAAAAGCTTTGGGGCGTGCAGCTTCCCCTTGCTATGCCCACCATCATGGCTGGCATCAACCAAACGATTATGATGGCGCTGTCTATGGTCGTCATTGCCTCAATGATTGGAGTCAAAGGTCTTGGCCAACCTGTATTGAAATCGATCACCAACCAATACTTCACTCTAGGGCTGCTAAATGGCCTAGCAATCGTCGCACTAGCGATTCTATTCGACCGAGCTTCTCAGGCTTACGCGAAACGTGCTCAAGCACATCTTGGAGATAACAGACATGACTGACCCACTGGTAGAAGTTTGTGGTTTATATAAAGTCTTTGGCCCTAAGCCCTTATCTGTGATTGAAAAGGTCCGGCTTGACGAAAGCAAAGAACAAATTTTGACTGAAACTGGGCATACTGTGGGCCTCAAAAATATTAGCTTAACCATTAATCGCAGCGAAATTTTTGTCATCATGGGTCTATCCGGCTCAGGTAAATCTACGTTGATTCGACATTTCAACCGATTAATTGAGCCGACTCTTGGTAAAATTATCGTCGAAGGGGTGGATGTCACGGAGTTATCAACGCAAGAGCTCGAAGAATTCCGCCGCCACAAAATGTCGATGGTGTTTCAGCGCTTCGGCTTAATGCCACATAAGAAAGTCATCGACAACGTCGCGTATGGGCTTGAAGTCCAGGGGTTAGATAAACCTTCTCGTCACGAAAAAGCAGGCTCGTGGTTAGAAGCGGTTGGCCTGAGTGAATACGCTCAACAATACCCTTCTCAACTATCTGGGGGGCAGCAGCAACGGGTCGGGCTGGCGCGCGCATTATGCACCGATGCTGAAATACTGTTAATGGATGAGGCTTTTTCTGCTCTTGACCCCTTGATTCGTAGTGAGATGCAAGACCAGCTGATTGAATTGCAAAATAAGCTGCATAAAACCATTATTTTTATCACTCACGATCTAGATGAAGCACTACGGCTAGGCGATCGTATCGCAATCTTGAAGGACGGCGCTTTAATTCAGCAAGGCACCCCAGATGAAATCTTGCTGCATCCAGCGGATAGCTACGTCGAAGCCTTTGTTAAAGATGTCAATCGAGCAAGGGCGCTCACCGTAGAAGCTGTGATGCAACCTCCAGCCCACCGCATTACCGCAGAATCCATAGAAGAAGCCTTAAAACAAATGAAACGCTTTAAACAGGATTATGCCTATCACGTCACTCAAGAAGGTTATCAAGGCGTAGTCACACGTGAAAACCTAGTCACCGCCAGCCAAGACGCCACTCAATCAGGCTTCAACGATGATATTTATGAAGAAATTCCATCCGTTTCCCCAGATGCTGTAATCGAAGAAATCATCCCCGACAGCATGGCGTGTGAGTTTTCTCTACCCGTTGTCGACGAGGATGGCAATTTACAAGGAGAGTTACAAAGACAATCTGTGGCGGAAATATTTAGCGAGGTAAATGCGAACTCAGCCTAGCCTGAAAGTCACTTAACGCTGAGTTAAGGCCTTGATTGCGAGACCACGCTTTCTGCTGTTCCAGCAAACGATTGAAATTAGAATAAGTCAGTTTGAGCACAACTTGAGCTAGTGCCCTATTACGTTTCTCTTGTACTTGAACATCAACTTCAGCAAAATCTTTATCTGGTAAAGGAGCAACAATATTGCTGATCAACGTTTGATAATACGCAAACTGATCAGGTTGTTGCTGCTTTTCCTTATTGGTCATAGGACCATATAGCACCTGCATCAAGTTGGAAACGATCGACTTTTTTGCCATGGCCTTAGCGGATTGAATCGCTTGTTCAGCGTGCGAGGCTTGCCCTTCCCCTAAGCCAAATACACCGTGTCTGTCTGGCTTCGGCGCCTCTTCAGGCTCGATTGAGCCGTTAAAAGGCTGTGTGAGGCTTCCTTGGGTATGTGTAAATCGCACCGATAGTAGTCGGCCATTATCCACAATATGGGAAGTGTGCGTGGTGGTACACGCGCTCAAAATGGCTGTCACACAAACTATTAAATATTTTTTCATTACAGATTTATGCTTTCTCTGAGCCCGATGGAAGATAACTGACTTGCACACGATCCCTTACAGCCTATGCGGCTACTCGATTGTGACTATTGCTAAAAAGACAGTGAGGCGTTCCGCCAGATGAAGTACATCCAAAGAATAGCGTAAACAACTGCAATAACAGAGCTGCAACTTCAGATTAGCGGAGTATACTTATAACCCAAGCAAAAAATAGGGCCTCGATATGACGAAGATACGGATTGATATTGTCGCAGATCTGATGTGCCCGTGGTGCATTTTAAACTATAAACGTCTTGAGTTGACCTTACAGGCTCTATCCTTAACTCATGGAACTGAGATACATTGGCACCCTCTTGAACTCAACCCAAATGCACCACTTTGCGGGTCCCCCTTATCCAAATATCAAAAGCAGTTAGACCCCACCATCAACGCTCCTCTTACCCTACAGAGCACGCTCAAACAACTGGGTGAAGAAGTTGGCTTCAAGTTCAATTTCCACGAAAACATGTGTCTATATAACACTCGTAAAGCTCATCAACTTATCATGTGGTCGGAAACTCAGAACAAACAATCGGAATTAGAGATCGCGTTATTTCAAGCCTATTTTGGCCAAAGTATAGACATCAGCGATGATGAGCAGCTTCTCAGTATAGCCGACCAAGTCGGCCTCGATGAAGATGCTGCCCGCTCCGTACTCAAAGATCCTTCATGGGAAAAAGCCGTCTTAGATACCGAACAACAATGGATAGCGGCAGGCATTACTGTCGTACCGACCATCATCATCAATCACTCTACTGTCCTACATGGCGCACAGCGCTCTGAAGTGATGAAAGAAGCAATCAGGCAAGCAAGTTTCTCCCTACACTGATTACTCCACCTATAGCTTTACCTAGCAATGATCTTATCGGTGTTTCAGTTTCTCGTATAAGCTATGAAACATAACGAGCACAGAACCTGCTACCACACCAATTACGGCATTGTACAGCAGAGGAATTAACGAGTGAGCAAAACGCACATCCGCTACCTGAGCAAGAATAGGCTCAATTAAGTGATGAACGGCAGGGAAAGTATGCGCCACAATACCGCCACCGACTAAAAACATCGCCACAGTTCCCACAACGGTGAGTACTTTCATCAGTTTCGGGGCGAAAGAAAGCAAGCTTCGGCCAATACCCGATAATATTTTACTGGATTTATAATGGCGCAATAAATACAGACCTAAATCGTCTAAGCGCACAATGGCCGCTACGAGTCCATATACGCCAATGGTCATTATTATGGCAATCAAACTCACGACCAGAATCTGCACGGGTATCGAGTATTCAGTCACAGTACTTAAAGCAATGACAATGATTTCAGCCGATAAAATAAAATCGGTCCTTATCGCCCCTGCGACTTTCTTTTTCTCATACTCTTCAACGGATTCCTTTATGCGGGAGTTTCGTTGAGGGGACTTCAATTGACCTTTTTCGACTTTAGGTTGCTGCATCGAGTGAAGAACTTTTTCTACACCTTCATAGCTAAGATATAAACCACCAAGTAGCAATATAGGCTTGATAAGCCAAGGAACAAACGCGCTGATCAATAACGCGGCGGGAACCAACATAAACTTATTGCGAAAAGAGCCTTTCGCCACGGCAAGGACAACTGGAATTTCTCTGTCGGCTTTCACTCCAGCGACTTGCTCAGAAGTCAGCGCCAAATCATCGCCTAACAATCCAGTGGTTTTTTTTGCGGCTACTTTCGACATCAGCGCCACGTCATCTAACACAGTAGTAATATCATCTAGCAGTGTGAGCAAGCTCAAACTAGCCATTTTATCCTCTCAAAATATAGTTATGGAGAACAGAATGTATCACTAACATTGAGAAAAACAATAAGATTTGTGTTAATTCCGTGTTTGGTATATAGATTCGTTTCCACGCAGTATTTTTCTGTTGTCAGTCACCCTACATAAAAAGTAAAAATTATGAACAATAATTCTACCTACTCAATTGGCACCCCCGGCACAGCTTGGCAGGCTCAAGAACGCGAGTTATGGCGTGAGCAAAACACCATCAAACGCCTATACCAAGAAGAAGTTGTCCCTAAAATCTTGGCGTTAGATAAAAATTTCACCATTGAGCAATATGGCGCGCTTTCCTACAACCCAGAGCGTTACGCACTTTACTGTCTGAAATCAAAACAATGGGATGACAGCAAACCTACCGTTTTAATCACAGGTGGCGTACACGGCTATGAAACAAGCGGAGTTCATGGCGCGCTCAAATTCGCCAAATTATATGGCGAGCAATACGCTGGGAAGGTGAACTTAGTGATCGCACCTTGTGTGAGCCCTTGGGGTTACGAAACCATAAACCGCTGGAACCCGCTAGCCATCGACCCAAACCGCTCTTTCTACGTAGACAGCCCATCGGAAGAAGCAGCGAATCTGATGAGATATGTGGCGACATTATCAAACGACATGCTACTGCACATTGACCTGCACGAGACGACAGATACTGACGAATCCGAATTCCGCCCCGCCCTCGCTGCGCGTGACGGAATCGAATATATCCCTGGCAGCATTCCCGATGGTTTCTATACGGTCGGCGATTCTGAGACCCCAACCCCCGAGTTCCAGAAAGCGGTTATAGACTCAGTGCGAGAAGTGACCCACATTGCACCAGCCGATGAAAATGGCGAAATCATTGGTTCTAAGGTAGAGGGCGACGGTATTATTTATTACCCGATGAAAACACTCGGCCTATGCTGTCGTAGCATGACTGACTGCCGTTTTGGCACCACGACAGAAGTTTACCCAGACAGCGCGAATGTCACTGATGAAGAATGCAACGACGCTCAAGTCGCCGCGGTCATTGGGGCATTAGAATATGCGTTAAATCATTAATTCTGCTCATCAAAGTATTCTCTGTCGTAAGATTGTCACATTTCTCGATGTATAATCTGGCCAGCGAATCACACAACATATTTAGGGCACCCAAACGATTTAAAGGTGCCTTTCATTCAGACAATTTAGGTTTACATCATGGGCGAAATATCGTTATCAAAGTTACTCGTTGTAGCTGTCATTTTCACATTGCTTTTTGGAACGAAAAAACTAAGAAGTATGGGGGAAGACTTTGGCACGGCGATTCGAGGATTTAAAAAGGCCATGTCAGACGATGAACCTCAGAAAAAAGACATTGATCCACAGCAGCAGGTCAAGCACGAAAAATAATTTTCATTGATGGTGCTTCCAGTAACTTATAGTGAAAGCTTAGCACGGCTCCTAATCATCATAGGGAAGAGCAAATTGAAAAGAGGCAGGTTCATACTAGAAAACACTCAGATATATGAACCTGTTACTTCGACTTATTCATTTGCGCTCGTAGCCACGAGAGCGCTTCTCCTCCATTGGTAAACTGCTTGGTTGTTAGCACACTGATCCGTACCAGCAGATAATTGGACACTGAGTTAAGTGAGTACAACAACTAACGAGGTGAACCATGAAAAGCCAAAAGAAACATATACTTCATTCTCCTGAATTTAAAGCGGAAACCCTTAAACTGGCAGAGAAAGTCGGTGTAGCTTCGGCAGCAAGGCAACTTCCCTTACATGAATCTCAGATTTACAATTGGCGTAAAGCGGCAAAGGGGGGTAGTCCTCCCAGAAGATTTGAAATGTTGCTCAAGGATCGCGCTGATCATTTGATTCTTGCGCATCATGACGGTTTAAAAGCTCTAAAATCTCAGGGGCTTGAAACAAAAATTGTGCCTCTACCCGTTCCCGTCACGAGCACAGATGTCTACCTACTCTTTTCCAAGAACTCACCATGTGCGCAATTACACAAATCTTTTTCTGAGACGTTTTTGAATATGAAACGTTCTGGCGAACTAAAGCATATTTATACGAAATACAGCGAGTAAATATGGAACCGCTACCCTACACCTATTGAGGCAAATACTTAACTCTAATACGTTGTAGTGTTCCGTCTGCTTCCATTTCTGTCAGCACTAGGTTCATTTCATCATAACGGCTAGCCAGAGGGCTATTTCTAGATATGGCCATAAAGACTTTCAATTCTCCACCCAAATGCCCAAATAACACAGCGTCACTTGGCAACTGTGAACGGTTTAGGGCAGCCATATACTCGGGAAAAATAATGTATTTAACTCTGTCTTTCGATAATAGGTTAAATAGTTGGGAAAAGGAATTCGCTTCAAACACCTTCAGTTTTCCGCTTTTTTCAGCTTTTGCAAACTCAGCCTCCAAGTGGAAACCGCGACGCTTACCTACGGTTTTCCCGTATAGATCTTGAATGGTTTGATAAGGAAAGTAATCTCCTTCCCTTCCATATACAGCTTGCTTGATAATAAAGACTGGAGCAGATAGATACTGAACGAACTTAGCGCGCTCGTCACTATAGAGCAGTGGGCCCGTTATATCCGCCCCCCCATCCTTCATATTTAGCAGAATACGCTTCATAGGCATCGGCTTCATATCGACGCGGAGATTCATTCTGGCTCCGATTTCCTGAGCGACTTCGACAAAAATCCCGACGACTTTTCCATCGTCCTCAAAGCAATGCGGCACGACCTTTTCGTTACATACGCCTTTAATTACCTCTGACGAAACTTTAGTCGGCAATAAAAATGAAGAAACTGCACAAAGAATCAAACATTGACACCATCGCATATGGTTGCCCCATTCAAAGTCGTGTTAATCAAAAGGAACCAAATACTTTTTTATTATTCGCTCTAAGGTGCCATCAGCACGCATCGACGCTAACGCTTCGCTTATCCGTTCATCTTTCTCTTGGTATTGGTCTGCCGACCTCGACAAAACCATCTTAAGCTGTGTGCCTGTACTGACATACCCCAAATTAGCTAAGCCCTTCGGTAAGTTCGGTTGCTCCAGTATCACCAAGTACTCTGGAACCATAATAAACTTCACTCGTTTTTTTACTAGGAGGTTAAATAACTGCTCTTCAGAGTTCGCCTCCACCACCTTTATTTGCCCTCTTTTCACCGCAGAGGCGACTTCATCGGATAAGTGATACCCCCGCCGTTTTCCGATGGTTTTACCGTATAAATCACTAGCATTTTGGAACTCAAATGAAGGCTCGTCATAACCAAAAAGTATAATCTTTACTTCAAAAATATTGGTCGAAAAGTAACTTGAGGAGCGCGCTCGTTCCTCTGTATAAAACAGTGGCCCCGCAATATCTACGCTCCCTTGTTTCAGGTTTAGAAGCATACGTTTGAACGGTATGACTTTAACATTTACGGAGGTTCCCAAACGAACAGACAGCTCTTTATATATATCAGGGTAGATCCCTGCCGGTCGCCCTTTATTCTCAAAGCAAAACGGAGAAGAATTCTCCATGCAAACACCAGTGATGTTTCGTGCCCATGCTTGTGTTGAGCTTAATCCAAATACCGCCAATGAAAATAGAAGTATAAAACGTAAAAACACGCACCATTTCCTGTATCGCAACGTAACCTGACCTGAGTATAGATGGGAAACTTTCATATAGGTTCGGTAGGCGGCTGATATGATATAGCGAATCGTTTTTCTGGGTTCCATCCTTTCGATTTCGGTAAATCATACGTACGCTATACTGATGTGGAGGCACATTTAAGGACGACATAAACATGAAAGAAAGGAATATCCATGGCCTTTGGAGTATGAGTTTTAAAGACCGAATACTGCATTCCGAAGTCAGTGGTGCCACCAATGATGAAGCAGGCCAAGCTTGGTTAGCAGAGCTGAAGGCTAAAGTGAAGTCGTCCAAAGAGGGTTACTCAGCACCGTGGGTAGTTCTGCATGATATGAGAGACTGGGGGATGGCACCCATCGATGCTTGGGAAGGTGCCAATTCGGTAATCAATTGGGTTTCTGAACACCATTGTATTTTGTTTGCTGTTGTCTTTTCTATCAAAGTCCAGCACTTCGCTTTCGAAACTGGGTTAAAAGGCCAAAGTATAATGCGCTACTATTTTGATTATGAAGAGGCCTACCAAGATTGCCTCGACAAGCTCGCCGAACCTCAACGCCAACAAGACAAATAATCTCACTAAACTTACCGCGTTTAAACATTCATAACTCCCCTTCTCGTTAACTATACTAAGTGGAACCTCTCCTCCATACAGCGATTCTAAAGAGCGATGACACAACGAAATATACATGGCAACTGGACCATGACTTTTGAAGACGGTTTACTGTGTTCAAAAATAAAAGGTGCGACCAACAAAGAAGCTTCTCAGGCTTGGTTTGGCGAGATGGCACATATCGTTGACTCCTATCAAGCCAACGAGCCGATTCCATGGGCCGCACTCATTGATGCTCGTGATTGGGAAATGGCATCGATGGATATGTGGGAAGCCAATAATGAATTAGTCGACTGGATGGAAAAGCATAACTGCGTTTTATTTTTGTTTATCCTTGCCAAAAAAATGCAAAAATTTGCCATTGAAACTCAAATAGATAGCCTCGAAATCATACGATTTAGCTTCGATTACGCTCAAGCTTATCAAACCTGCCAAGCCAAGCTCAAAGAAGCTCAGAGGACAAAGTGATGACAAGAAGAAACGTTCACGGCGACTGGACCGTAAAATTTGAGAATAGAATACTTTATAACGAAGGACATGGTGCAGGAAACAAGGAAGGTGCCGTAACTTGGCTTGAGGAGGTCGAGGAGATGGTGCTGTCCTCACCTGAAAGCGATAAAACTCCATGGGTGATTTTATCTGACATTCGAGACTGGGAGGGGTTTTCACTTGATGCATGGGGCTCCCTAGACGACATACAGGAATGGATGCTAGCGCACAACTGTGTATTTATCGCAGTCCTCGTATCCACTAAATTAATGGAATTTGCGACAACAACTAACGCCAAAGTTCAGAAATTTACCATCTACTATGACTATGACGAGGCGCACCAAGCTTGCTTGGATAAACTCGCCGAAGCTCAGAGTCAACACAACCAATAACTCTGCCACGCGGGCTCACTTGCTGTGTTCACAACATATGTACCTTGGTATATCGCGTGTTAGCTATACTCAATGGAACGTCTATTCCTTACAGAGATTCAGCGCAATGACAAAACGAAACGTTCACGGGCTTTGGACCATAAGCTTTGAGGAGCGGATATTACACACTAAAGTCACAGGGGCGACGAACACTGAGACTGGGCAAGTATGGCTAGAAGAAATGCAAGAGCTGTTATTCTCATCACAAGGGAGTGACTCCCTACCTTGGGTTGTACTCAATGACTGTCGCCATTGGGATACTTGTTCTTTAGATGCGTGGGATTACTACAATGAAATGATCACGTGGATGTCCGAACATCATTGCATCTTTTACGCATTTGTCTTTTCTAACAAAATACAGGGATTTGCTGCTGAAAAATGGTTCGATGCCAACGATATCTTAAACTATTTCTTCGATTATGAGGAAGCTCATCAAGCCTGTCTCAATGCACTCGCTAAAGCGAATAACGAACAATAGCCAACCCTTGCCTCCGGAGTCTAATCATGTTTGATCAAAAACCTGCGATTTTTGTTATTTATTGGCTTTTTTGAAGAAAGGTTTGAGCATTTTTTGTTTTTCTCATCATGGTAGCGTCTTTTAAAGGCTCCGTTGCAAAGTTTGCCAGTTGAACCAATCTGAATAGAAATATCTGTAGTCGGAGTTATTATGTCAGATTTCAAAGGGCGTCATTTCACTGATGATGTCATTCTGTGGGCCGTCTGGTGGTACTGCAAGTACGGTGTCAGTTACTGGGAGCTCTCCGAAATGATGCTAGAGCGTGGTATGAAGGTGTGTCACACCACGCTCTATCACTGGGTCCAAAAGTCTGCACCAGAAATAGAAAAGCGCCTACGTTGGCGCTGGAAACCTGGGTACAGTTCCAGTTGGCAGATCGATGAAACCTATGTCAAGGTGAATGGCCAGTGGACGTATATGTACCGGGCCATCACCAAAGAAGGTGACACCATCGATGTTTGCTGACTTGCCAATTTTTTGAAGTCGATATCTTTTATGTTATCCATAGTGACACCACCACAAGATTGAATAACTTAATTAGATCAAATTCTTACTTCGATTGGTATTATCCAACAGCTTGAACTCCAATCGACAGTTCGCGGATATTGCTATGCATTTTTCTGTTGTTGAGTAAGCAGCCCTACTCAGAGATCCTCTAATATTAAGAGAAAGGGATATTTCTAATGTTGGAGGTTATGTAACGGTATGGCTAGAGAGAGACCGGTTCCGATAAATCGAGCCAGCCGCTTGTTAAAGATCGGCCGCCTGCTCGGAGGGGTTGCCGTGCAGGTCCTCAGCGATGGTGCGTCGGCCTTATATAAAGGCAAGCCACTGAAAGTAAAAGATTTACTTCTGACGCCGGCCAATGCCATGTTGCTGGCGGACAGGTTGTCTGAAATGCGCGGCGCGGCGATGAAGGTCGGCCAACTGCTCTCGATGGAGACGGGTGAGTATCTTCCTCCTGTGCTGACCGAGATTCTGGCCACCCTGCGTGAGAAGGCGCACCCCATGCCGCAAGGTCAGGTCGCGCAGGTGCTGGAAGGCGCCTGGGGTAAGGGGTGGGAAGATGCTTTCAAGCAGTTTTCATTTACGCCTCTTGCTGCAGCTTCCATCGGGCAAGTGCACGAAGCCACCACCAAGGATGGTCGACACCTGGCGATCAAGGTGCAGTATCCCGGGATTCGAAAAAGTATCGATAGTGACGTCGACAATGTTGCGGCGCTGTTCAATCTATTGCACCTGATTCCAAAGGACTACAACATCACGACACTTCTTAAAGAAGCCAAACAGCAACTCCACCAAGAAGCCAATTACTGCGCCGAGGCGGATAGTATCACCGGATACAGGCGTTTTATTGGCGATGATCCCGAGTTCGATCTTCCGGCTGTAGACAGAACACGAACCACTTCTGATGTGCTGACAATGTCTTTCGTCACCGGGGTTCCTATCGAAACTCTGGTAAATGCACCGATAGATGTGAGGAACCGTGTTGCGACACGACTGCTTTCTCTGGTGATGAGAGAGGTGTTCGAGTGGGGCCTGGTACAGACCGACGCTCAATTTGGCAATTACCGGTACCAGGTGGAACAGGACAGTATAGGGCTCCTCGACTTCGGTGCCACCCGACACTATTCCGATGATTTGGTTGACGCTTTCCGCCGTTTGATGAGGGCGGCTACAAAAGGCGATGCTTCTGCCATTGAGAACACTGCTGTTGAGTTGGGTTATCTGCGGAAAGGTGAGTCCATACCGTATCGGCGGGGGTTATTCGAGATGATCAGTGCGGTTGCCGAACCGGTTCGATACCAAGGGGAATTTGATTTCGGCACCTCCGACCTGTCACGGCGGGTCGTGGAATTAGCCGTCTCCCTACGGCTGAATCAGCGTTATATGCACCTGCCGCCCACCGATATGCTGTTTTTACACCGAAAGATCGGCGGGACTTATCTACTTTGCGCTCGTCTACGGGCACGGGTCAACGTAAACCGCTTGGTCGCGCCTTACATCCTCTAAGCTTTGCATCACTTAACCAACAATAAGAGACAACTTCAATGGGGATCCATTGATAACCGAAAGGTCACCGCCCGTTCCGCTCTTGTTATAAGGGCCAAAAGTCGAGCATGTGCTTGAGATTGCTGCAGGCTTTCATCCCGGCACCATGTTCGCAAAGTCGCTAAAAAAATACCCGTCAGGACAACTTCTTCGATTTGTCTGCGCCGGCCGCCTGTATGCAGCCCGGCCGCTTCTCGCCAAAATTGAACCAGACGTGACAAATCAAAGATCATGGGTACCCAATGATGAATGTGAGGTAGATGAAGTTTGGCCCCCAGCATTTGAGTAGTTACCCGGTGGTGGGGGGCGAGGGTCTCAAACCAGCGCCAAATAATAAATTCCAGCCTTTCTTTGACCGCCAACACCTCAATGCTCTCAAGATCCGCAGCCAACATGGCTTCAAGCGCACGTGAAAACCAAGCATTAGCGATAGCGTTAGTATCCGCGTAGTAGTGACGTATGTGGTTAACGGAGGTGCCGCAGTTTTTCGCCAGTTCAACAAAACTAAGGTTGGACCAGTCATCCCGCTCAGTCGCCATCTCCACCGCAGCATCGAGTATGCGATCAAATTCCACAGCTTTAGGAATCTGCCCTTTATTTTGCGAACCTGTAGCCATTACACCGCCCCAAGTAAGATAAGTTGATGTTGATGTTGATGTTGATGTTCTTGTAAGCTTCCTCCTCTCTTTAAGCATCATTTGTAAATAAGTATAGGCCAACTCAGAGGTTCCTATTAATCGTTATTTATTTGAACTAATTGTATTGTTTCCGGATTTTTTTAATACGGTTTTAATTGCCGAATGCTGAACGATTACCCGGTGTTTGCCTGCGTACCTTGATGACTTAGAAGATCTTCACCGAGGTTTCTGGCCAGACTCGAATTACGCATTTTTCTCCAAGAAATTAGTCGAACAACCAATACGACTGTATAAAATAACAGCTAAACAGCATTAGCCAAACATGGTAACAATCTGCTTTTTCAATTTAAGGAAAAAACTCTGAAGGGAAGTGTGAGTTTTTGAGACTGACAATAGCCGGTAGAGCCAAACATAAGCTTTTCTATCGTTAAAACTCATCGCCCAATCGCCATATATACTTCTCTGTTTCATCAGCTGTCACCAAATCGCAGGAGAGAGTAATTTTAGTATAGTGGGGTCTTACCACACCATTCAAGACATCATTGTAATCCTCAGTGTTTTTTACTTTTAACTTTGGCTCACGTTTGTAGTGTTCATTTTTGATAATGCTATCTAGCATGGCTGTATTGACCACGTTACCGTTAAAACGACAGTTGTGCTCATACTGCCAATTAGTAAAATCAAAAATCTCATCAAAAGCGTCGGGAGTGGCTAACTCCCATTCCCTACAATCTACAAACGTACCCCAATATCGCAAGTTCTTTCTTTATACTTCAGCTTTCTACTCATCGGCATAGGTACGTATTGCCTCTAAATTCCAACCCTCCCAACTTCGTGCGACAAGTAGGTTACCTTCAAAATAAAACTCATGGCCGCCATGGATATTTCGATGTGTCATGCTCACAACCAAGTCGTTGAAATACCTCAAGCTCGTATAGCGAAGGTACGATTGACCATAACAACATAAATATTTTTGGCTTCATGACGGCGTTGTTGCCCAAATCGATTGAACCTTTTTCCATCCTTACGATCTGATCTTTTGAGAATGATTGTTGGGATACAAAAATGGGTAAGTCGAAAGCTAAAATCACGAACTGGAGAGCATACAACCAAGCACTCTGTCAGCGTGGCGGGGTTACTTTTTGGATTGACGATTCAGCGGTGAAAGCCTGGAAATGTATGACCCATCACGGCAAGAGAGGTCGAGGGTTTCAATACACCGACACGGCGATTGAAACCGCCCTAATGATAAAAGGTATCTTCTCTCTCCCGCTTCGTGCTC
>NZ_JAKJTA010000024.1:0-51780 GCF_050337555.1 Vibrio profundum | reverse complement strand
CATGACACAAGCACTCAAAGGATGGTGTCGTCTAGCGAAATCAACACGAGTTCTCTCCCTATGTAACTTTGCTGATGCTTTATGGGATAGAAGAGTCGGTATCTGTAACTATGCAAAATATAAGCTAACGAATGCTCGGGTTGAAGCTGGGAATGTTTCTATAGGTTTACTCAGAAGAAGAGCCCGAGGCATCAGAGATATAGATTACTTCAAACTGAAGATCAGACAAACATCCGTACCTGATACTCATTCAACCTTTTATCCAAATATCAAGCTCACTTAAGCGGAGAAGAGCCCTTAAGCTAATCCGTTGTTTTATAAATTAGCAAAGTCACCGACTCACTTTTGTCCAGTAATCAGTTTCAATCTTTAGTGCCAGATTCTCGTGACTTCTTCAACAGTAAAAAAACTCTCACAAGGTGTGAGAGCTCTAATAATTATTATTCACTGACAGCCATTCGACTTTTATTTTTCGTACCGACATAGAAACATTTCCGCCGACTCATCTGCTAGAAATTCAATCTCTTCATCAGACAACTCACTTCGCATTCCCATAAGTTGAGGCCAAAAACCGTTGCCTTTGATCAGGCTATGAAGTTGATTATTGGCAAACTCAATGTTGATATCCTTCAGTCGGCCATCTTCTCGGGCTATTTTTATCCAGCGTTGAATAGCCGTTTCCTGCCCTGAGACCTTTTCGAACTCTTTCTTTAGCTCTTGTGCGTTGTAAAACAGGTAGCCAAAGGCCACGCGCGCTAAGTTAAGGTAGTCGGTTGAGCCGATAAATTTTAGCTCGATAGTCAGCATGTTAGCAAGCTGCGCTTTGAGTGAGCTATCAGCGTTATATGCAACTGGAATATCAACGGTCGCGCGTTTCCAAAGATCGGAGACGAGATGCATGACTAAGGCTTCTTTGGTGGCAAAGTGGTTGTATACGGTGCGTTTAGATACGCCCGCAATTTGTGCCAGTTTATCCATACTGGTGGCCTGAACGCCATAATCTTTAAATGCAGAGGTTGCCGCTGAGACGATCGCCTCTCGCTTTAGTTCACTACACGTTTTTTTCTTCACGGTCATAATTTCATATTGCTCGGTGAGGTTGTAAATATTCTACACTTACCAGTTTACTTTTTAAACCCATGAGAATAAACTGCACCGTACAGTTTACTTTTTTGTTCAAAAAACAAGCTTGTTAGTTTGATGGTTTAGAGAATCGAATTGACGTGCTTCGCCTTGTGAGTTTAGGGAGAGTCGTGATGACTACAGAAAAATCTAGTCAATTGTTATCGAACCGTGTTGAAGGGAAGTTTGTTAACTCTCCTAGCCAAAACCACAGTTCTTCGGCCAATTTTTGGCAGGTAAGTAAGGCGTATTTTACTGCGAAACGGCAAACGCCTCGGCCAACGGCTGATATTCCGGTGTTACCGATCCAAGCCGAGCAGCTCGCAGCTCACCACGATGCTATTTTTCGCTTAGGGCATTCAACTATGCTAATACGCTTAAATGGTAAATTCATTCTGACTGATCCGGTGCTGAGCGAGCGAGCTTCTCCAGTACAATGGGCTGGGCCTAAACGTTTTCACGATAGCCCGCTAAGTGCGCAAGAGCTGCCGCCAATTGACGTTGTGGTGATTAGTCATGATCATTATGATCACTTAGATAAAAGCGCGATTGCGCAGCTTAAAACTAAAGTTAAGCAGTTCGTGACCCCAACTGGAGTCGGGGAGAGGTTGGTGAAATGGGGAGTAGACCAAGATAAGGTGCTGGAATTAGATTGGTGGCAAGAGAAAGTCATTGATGGCATTAAATTCGTGGCGACTCCTGCTCATCACTTTTCCGGCCGAGGTTTGTTCGATAGAAATACAACCTTATGGGCAAGTTGGGTGATTCAAAGCGAGCAGCAGAATTTGTTTTTTAGCGGTGATAGTGGTTATTTCGAAGGCTTTAAGCAAATCGGCGAGAAGTATGGCCCTTTTGATATCGCGATGGTGGAAACTGGCGCGTACAATGAGCTGTGGAGCACCGTTCACATGATGCCAGAGCAAAGTATGCAGGCTAATCTAGATTTAAATAGCTGCTATATGATGCCAATCCACAACGGCACGTTTGATTTATCTTTGCATGATTGGTTCGAACCTTTAGAGCGAATTCTATCACTCGCTAAACAAAATAACGTCACCTTGCTAACGCCAAAGTTTGGTCAAGAAATGATGCTAGATTCCCTACCTGATACGCCTCGCTGGTGGCGAGAGGTTGAGCCACAGCAAAGCTGGGTAAATAGCGCTGCAGCGGGTACTTGCTAGCGCGTTAATTTGAAGTGTACTGTTGTTGAACAGTGCGGTTTATGAATATTAGCGATCATCTATACAGTGGTGAAGCTGAGAAGTGTTAACTAAAAAGGCCGATAGATAACTATCGGCCTTTTATTTTTATCAATCTATTATCAGCAACAAGGTCACGTTCTAGATAGATTGGGTCAGCTGATGGTAGCGTCCGCCACGAGCAATGAGCTGTTCGTGAGAGCCGTATTCGATTATTTCGCCTTGTTCAATTAGACAAATAGCGTCCATGTTTGCAAGGTTCACTAAACGGTGAGTGATAAAGAGCACGGTTTTGTCTGCGTAGTGCTTTTCCAAGAGAGACATGATTTGCTTCTCAGTCGACTTATCCAAACCTTCGGTTGGTTCGTCTAGCAATAACACTGGTGCATTGTGCAAGATAGCTCTTGCTATGCCGATACGGCGCTTTTCACCACCGGATAGCTGACGCCCACCGTCACCGAGCCAAGCATCTAGCCCTTTGTCATCGAGAAGTTTGTCGAGGCCGACCTCGGTTAGAGTCTTAGATAGCTGTTCGTCTGAAGCGTCTGGTGATGCCATCAACAAGTTGTCGCGTAGCGTACCATTAAGAATGTCGACACGTTGGCTAACGACACTCACTGCTTGACGAAGCTGGCTTTCATTCCACTGGGTAAGAGGTTTGCCTGCGATCGATACTGAGCCTGATTGCGGGTCCCAGTAGCGAGAAAGTAGTTGCAGCATGGTTGATTTTCCTGAACCAGTTTGACCCAAGATTGCCACTTTTTTCTTGGCTTCAATGCTAAGGCTCACTTTGTTCAAGACCACTTTTGATGAATCAGGGTAGCAGAACTCCACGCCATCAAAATCAATCGAATATTGGCCGCTATGGCTGGTGGGTTGCGCTACAAACTCAACATCAGGCTCAGCTAAGATCACGTCATTTAGGCGTCGAGCTGAAGTTAATGTCTGGCCTAAGTATTGGAATGCGCCAGCAATTGGCATAATCATTTCAAAACTGGCCATTGTGGCAAACGCCATCAAGGCAATCATTGGGCCCGGTGGATGACCACCAACGCCATTGGCAGATAGCCAAATGATTAAAACTAACGTCCAGCCGCTTGCCAGCATAAGTAGCGCTTGAGCTAAGCCGTTTAAGTGAGCATTGATGAACTGATTCTTGAGCAGTTTAGATTGCGCAGTATAGATGGCATTACGGTAACGCTCTTCAGCACCAAATAGCGTGAGCTCACTGTAACCTTCTAGCCAATCGAGAGTCGCCACGCGCATCTCTGCCGTATTGAGCGTCAGTTTTTCACCATTATTTTTGCCTAGTTTGTAAAACAGGATCGGCCAAAGCAATAGTAAGCCAAGCAAAATTGCGCCTAGTGTGAGGCCCAATCTGACATCAAAGTAGCATAGGAAAATCGTTAGTGAAGCAATACCGAAGACACCAACGACGATAGGGCTGATAAGGCGCAAATAGACATGGTCCATTGCGTCAATGTCAGACACTAGGCGGTTCAGTAAGTCGCCATCACGTAAGTTGGATACGCGGCCGGGGATCAGCGGCGTTAGCTTTTCAAAGAAGAAAATGCGCAGATCAGTCAGCAGTTTGAAGGTCGCATCGTGGCTAACAACCCGCTCGCCCCAACGACCTGCGGTTCGACCGATGGCGAAGCCGCGTACAAAGCCTGCTGGTAGCATATAGTTGAACGACTTACGCGCGACGGTGAGTCCAGCGACGGCAGACGCAGACAAGAACCACCCCGACAAGGTTAGCAAGCCAATCGAGCACAGCAAGGTAGCAAAAGCGAGCAGCATACCCAGAGATAGGCCAAACCAATGCTTCTTATAAAGTTTCAGGTAAGGGAGTAAATCACGCATCGAGGTTCCCCTTGTTAGCCAAGTCTTGTTGTAAGTTGGACTTTAGCATGTCGTTAAATAGACCATCTTGGCCTGAAAGTTGTTCGAAATTACCAGCTTGAACCAGTTTACCCTCTTGCATGACAAGAATTTGCTGCACGTCTTTAAGTGGCGCTAATTGGTGAGTGACCATCAGTGTAGTTTTACCCTGAATTTGTTTATTCAGGCCATCCATAACAAGGCGTTCGCTGCGAGCATCAAGGCTTGCTGTTGGTTCATCCAGTAGCCAAAATTGCCCATTTTGCAGCATGGCACGAGCTAGCGCTAAACGCTGAGCTTGTCCAACTGAAAGGCCACCTGAGCGATCTGAAATTTGATAGTCAAGACCGTGCTGGCTGACAAACTCCTCGGCATAGGAGTCTTGTAGGGCTTGATCAATCGTGCTCTCAGGCACATCTTGTTGACCTAACGTGATGTTTTCTTTGATGGTGCCATGCAGCAGCAATGGGTTTTGTCCAACCCAGCTAATCTGCTCACGCCAGCTATTGTGGCTAAGCTCACGTAGCTCAATACCATTCACTTTTAAGCTACCTTGGTAAGGCATAAAGCCTAAAATTGCGTTGATTAAGCTGGTTTTACCTGCGCCACTTGGGCCAACAAGAGCTGAAGTGCTTTGGTTATCAATCTTAAATGAAACAGGGCCGACAAGTTGGCTGCCATCAGGACTAAAGACTTCTAGTTGGTTTGCTTCAATTTCCACTCGATTTTGTTTTTCAAGCAGTTGTTCACCGGATTGGACTTTACTGACATCCACTTCGAGGAATTCAACAATACTTTCTGCAGCGCCGATGGCTTGCATTTTTGCATGGTAGAAAGTCCCGAGATCTCTCAGTGGCTGATAGAATTCAGGCGCTAAAATCAAGACAAATAAAGCCGAAAGCAAAGAGATTGCGACACCGTAGTGGCCAAAATCAAGTTCACCAATGAAGCTAAAGCCAAAATAAACCGCAGTGATGGCGATGGATACGGACGTAAAAAATTCCAACACGGCAGACGAAAGGAAGGCAATCTTCAAGACGTCCATGGTGCGGGTACGAAATACTTCGGATGCGCCTTTCATCACTTCGGTTTCTGCCGGAGCGCGGTCGAAAAGACGAATAGTGGTCATCGCTTGTAAACGGTCGTAGAAATGACCCGACAAGCGTTGCAGCGCTTTGAAGTTCTTTCTGTTCGCTTCGGCAGCTTTGATACCGACTAGCGCCATAAAGAAAGGAACCAGTGGGGCAGTGATCAAGAAAATCAGTCCAGCGGCCCAGTTAACGGGGAACACAACCGCCAAAATAACAAATGGAATCAGCACAGAAAGCGACATTTGCGGTAAGTAACGTGCAAAAAAGTCATGCATGTTTTCGACTTGCTCTAGCATCAAGGTAGCCCAAGAACCAGCAGGCTTGCCTTTAATGTAGGCAGGGCCTAATTCACGCAATTTTTCTAAGATTTGCTGTCTGATATAAATACGGATTTGTTCGCCACAGCGTTGTCCGGCGATTTCCCTTCCCCAAGCACATGCAGCGCGTGCAGCGATGGTAGCAACGAGTCCGGCGAAGTAGGGTAATAACGTATATTTATCAGCATGTTTCATGATTAACTGATCAAGTATGCTAGCAAGCAGTGCCGCTTGCACTAGCAGAAATAGACTTGATACTACGCCCAAGCCGACAGCAATCATTAGCCAGCGTTTTGCTAACTTACTTTGCTGCTTGAGCCAGGCGTTCAAGCTGCGTCTTTTATTTTTATCCATTTTGAAGGCTTAATGGTCGTTGTTAGGTGTGTAATGAGCACGGGATTATACAAAAGAAAGCCCAATGGTAATACCATTGGGCCACTGCGAATTTTGACTAAATATGCAAAATCACTTTACGAATTACGATTCATTCACCAGCCCGTCGAGGTAGCGCTCGGCATCAAGCGCAGCCATGCAACCTGTCCCTGCGGATGTGATTGCTTGACGATAATTGTGATCCATAACATCACCTGCCGCGAAGACGCCCGGGATACTGGTTTGAGTCGCGTTACCTTCTAAGCCTGATTTCACAAGAATATAATCATCTTTCATGTCTAATTGGCCGTTGAAGATTTGTGTATTTGGCTGGTGGCCAATGGCAACAAACACGCCCATTACATCCAATGTTTCAACACTGTCAGACTGAGTATCTTTGATGCGCATACCCGTAACGCCCATGTCGTCACCCAACACTTCATCGAGGGTGCGGTCGGTGTGCAGCACGATATTGCCGCTCGCGACTTTCTCCATGAGACGTTTGACGAGAATTTTCTCGGCACGGAAGCTATCACGGCGATGAACCAAGTGAACTTCAGACGCGATATTCGACAGATACAGGGCTTCTTCAACCGCCGTATTTCCGCCACCGATGACGGCTACTTTTTGGTTACGATAGAAGAAACCATCGCACGTTGCACAAGCAGAAACGCCGCGGCCTTTAAAGGCTTCTTCCGAGTCCAAACCAAGATATTTCGCTGATGCACCCGTTGAAATAATCAAGGCGTTACAAGTGTATTCTTGGCTATCACCTTTGAGGCGGAATGGGCGCTGTGACAGATCAACTTCGTTAATATGATCAAACACCATCTCAGTTTCGAACTTTTCCGCATGCTCTTTCATTCGTTCCATTAGAGCGGGTCCAGTTAGCCCTTCAGCATCGCCAGGCCAGTTTTCCACTTCTGTGGTCGTTGTTAGCTGACCGCCTTGCTGGATACCCGTGACCAGAACAGGTTTTAGGTTCGCTCTCGCAGCATATACTGCGGCGGTATAGCCAGCAGGCCCAGAGCCTAAAATTAATAAATCACAATGCTTTATGTCGCTCATGCAGACTCCATATTCGATGATGGCGATAGTTCTTGGCTTGATTGTATGGAAATCACAGCTCTAATAAAAGTGTTTTAGGCCCGCTGTTTGTTTTATCTTCACTCGGCATCGACGGAAACTTCAACTTCATAGGAGGTGAACTTTCTTACATTGATGACACCAGTATCAAAAATAAGGTACTGGCCTTTAATACCTTTTAAAACGCCTTGCACTTCAGGGTTCTTATCAAAGTTATGTGAAGTAATTTTGGTCGGGTGCTCGGTCACTGGGTACGACAGTTGCGTGATCGACTCCGTTAGTGGGGTGATGGCATCGTCACCAAACTCTTGTTTGATCTCAGCCACTTTAGGTTCAACCAACGCCATTAGACGGGCGCACTCTTCTTGCAGGGCAAGAGGGTCACCATCGCCTTTCAGTAATGCGCGCCAATTGGTTTTATCTGCAATGTGTTTGGCGATTTCAACTTCAATTAACCCCGAAATATAGCGAGTCTTTACCTTGAAAATAGGTAAGCCTTGCGTAGCGCCTTGGTCAATCCAACGTGTTGGTATCTGAGTGTGCCGAGTAATGCCTACTTTCAAGTTGGAAGTGTTAGACAAATAGACAAAGTGATCGACCATGCAGTTTTCTTCCCCCCACTGAGGCTCTCGGCAAGTGCCTTCGGCGTAGTGACAGGTTTCAGGCTTCATAATGCACATGTCACAGCTGGCGAGCTTCCTCATACAAACGAAACAGTGGCCCTGTGAGTAGCTTTTCTTAGTTTTCTTACCACATGAACTGCAAAAGATATTGCCAGTATGAGTAAGAGAAAGCGTTTGGCCAATGTATTGGTTTAGCTCAATGCTGGCCTCACCTACGGGTAAGTGGTAGCTGACCGCGCCGTTTAGGCTAGCACGCATTTTTTTTAGTGTTCCAGTCGCAAGTTTTTGCATAGACATGACTCTGCTATTGTTTTGTTTTTATCAATGGTTTTGTTTTTATCAATAAGTGTTGTGCTTTTATCAATAAGGTTAAGCGCCGCTGGCCAAAATGACCAACGGCGGAAGAAAAGATTTAATGCTGGTTGAGGATGGGGTTATCTGGGTGTTGATCGCCGTCTTCAAGAGGCGTTGAGTTTGGGGCCGTGATGGATATTTTCGGACCAAGAAACTTTGGCTGGGCATCTAGGATAAAGAGATCCAGAAAGGCTTTGACTCTCGCGAATACTTCACGAAAACGCGTCATAAATCCGGTTTTTTCGGTTGGTCCCGGTACGGCTAAGCAAGTGGCGTGAATGCCACGATGTTGAGCGATATAGAGTGCTCGTTCACAGTGAAAATTTTGCGAAATAATCAAAAAATGATCGGCGCCAAATACTTCTTTCGCGCGCATGACGGAATCCAAGGTGCTAAAGCCAGCGTAATCGAGATAAATACGTTGATCAGGCACACCGGCCTTGATTAGGTCGCGTTTCATGGTCCAAGGTTCGTTGTATGAACGATGGGCGTTATCGCCACTCAATAGAAAGTAGTTAACTTTCCCTTCTTTATACAACTTAATCGCAGCATCGATACGGTGGGAGTAGTATTCATTGAGCGTGCGGCCTAGGTATTTGCTGGTTCCCAATACCAACGCGATATTAAAGTGAGGGACAGGTTGTCCCTCTTCAATAATGGCGCTATCTGTTTGTAAGCTAACCCAGCGATCTAAGGCAAAAAGCACTAACGAACCGGCAAGGATAGCATAGGAAATATAACGAATAAGACGTCGGAATTGAATCCGAATAATTGGCATAAGATCCTACTTTTTATCTCTTAGATAGTGAGGGTTATCAACCCTAAATATGACGATTCCGTTGTGCCCAGTCGCCGATGACGATGAAGCACAGCAATATGATAGCTAACATAACACCGGGGCTGAGCTGACGGAAGCCATGAGCGACATATGGGGTAATTTTGACAATCACTAAACCGTAACCGAAAGCGTTGATTAGAACAAAGATAACAATTCTGATGATGAAATGCTGGTTGCGCATAGCACGACGAATAAACCCATTGATCTCGTTACCAAGTAAGATCAATGTACATGCGATAAGCGCTGTGGATATTTCAGAAATGTACGGGAGAATATCTTTTCCAAACGGAGCTAATAATTGAAACATGATAGTAAAATATATGCCCCTCGAAAGAAGGGGCACCTCATAGTTTAAGTTGGACGTTAACTTATTCTGTTACTTTGAAATTAAAACGCGGTGCGCTTGTAGCGACGGTAAACTGGTTGCCAGAAGTGCTGGTCAATTGCAGCTTCTAGAGCTTCGTCAGTGATTTCTAATGCAACACCTTGCTCGATGGCTTTTTTCGCCACGGCAAATGCGATTTTCTTCGATACAGAGTGAATTTCTTCTAGCGGCGGCAACAGCGGACCATGGCCATTGATAGCTAGTGGTGAACAAGTTGCCAGCGCGCGACTTGACTCCATCAGCATGCCTTCAGTTACGCGCTTCGCATTGACAGCGAGAACACCCAGACCGATACCTGGGAAAATGTAGCTGTTGTTACATTGTGCGATCGGGTAAGTTTTGTCGCCATGGACGACAGGATCGAACGGGCTGCCGGTTGCAACGAGTGCTTCGCCGTTAGTCCAACGAATGATGTCATTTGGTGTCGCTTCTACGCGACTCGTTGGGTTTGATAGCGGGAAGATAATCGGACGGGGGCAATGCTTGTGCATCTCTTGAATGATTTCTTTGCTAAACAGACCCGGTGCACCTGATACGCCAACCAGTACCGTTGGTTTACCATTGCACATAACATCATGCAGAGAGTAACCAGTGCTTTCGTCACTCGTCCAATCTTTGGTGTTGCTACGTTTTTGTACCAGCTTTTGCTGGAAGTCGAGCAGGTTAGGCATGCCTTCTTGTAGCAAGCCCCAACGGTCGACCATGTAGACTTGCGAGCGAGCTTGCTGGTCAGAAATGCCTTCCGCTACCATTTGCGCAATAATCGCTTCGGCAATACCACAACCTGCAGAACCTGCACCGAGGAATGCAATACGTTGATCTGATAGCTTATTACCTGCTGCTTTACATGCCGCGAGTAGTGAGCCAACAGTGACGGCTGCTGTACCTTGGATGTCATCGTTAAAGCAGCAAATGCGATCTTTGTAGCGCTCTAGCAGCGGCATCGCGTTTTTCTGCGCGAAATCTTCAAACTGGACCAGTACATCAGGCCAGCGGCGCTGTACGGCTTGAATGAATTCTTCAACAAATTCTTCGTATTCTGAACCGGTAATACGTGGATGACGCCAACCCATGTACATTGGGTCTGCTAAGCGTTGCGGGTTATTGGTACCCACATCAAGAACAATTGGAAGGGTATAGGCTGGGCTGATACCACCACATGCCGTGTAAAGTGCCAGCTTACCAATCGGAATGCCCATCCCGCCGATACCTTGGTCACCCAGACCAAGAATACGCTCGCCATCAGTGACAACGATAACCTTAACGTGCTGGTTGGTTGAGTTGTTTAGCAGGTCGTCGATGCGCTCACGATTTTCGTAAGAGATGAACAGACCACGGCCACGGCGGTAAATATTGGAGAAGTTCTCACAAGCGGCGCCCACTGTCGGAGTGTAGATGATAGGCATCATCTCAGTGACGTGGTTTTGCACTAAACGATAAAATAGAGTTTCGTTGGTGTCTTGAATGTTACGTAGGTAAACATGCTTATCCATATCATTTTCAAAGTTTTGATATTGTTGGTAAGCACGTTCTACTTGTTCTTCTATGGTCTCGGTCGATTCTGGAAGTAAACCTTCTAAGTTAAAAGACATGCGCTCTGAAGCGGAAAATGCGCTGCCCTTATTTAAAAGAGGAGTACTAAGAAGAGCGGGACCAGCATAAGGGATATAAAGAGGACGTTTGTCGTTATTCATCGTTAGCCTAAGCCTATCTGACAGTGTAAGGAAACCCGCAAATAATAGGAGTAAGTTACTATGATGTAAATAGTGAATCGTTTTCGTGACTGATAAAACTCTTATTTATGTTGATATGGCTCAATCTTAGAGCACTGAGCGCGGTGTTTTTTCCGTGTTAAGAGACATTTTCAATGAAAGCGTCATTATGTATATAATCTGTTTCGATTTTACCGACGGAAACTTAGCTTTTATATGCTCTCATTGCCGATAGATACGATTCAAGATGATTTTTGTGTTTTGCTTGCTGATAACCATATGGTTGTGCAGGCGGAAACTGGCTCAGGGAAATCAACGCGTTTACCCGTATGGGCGAAGCGATTCGGACGTGTCTTAGTGATTGAACCCAGACGCATAGCGTGTACTTCTTTAGCGGAATACGTGGCCGATCTTGAAAACTGCCAGTTGGGTGAACAAATAGGCTACGCGATAAAACTGGATGTGCGTTGCACTGATAACAGCGATATCGTGTTTGTGACTCCTGGGGTGGCGTTGCAGTGGTACGTGGAAAACCAGTTGTCTGACTTCGCGGTTGTCATGGTGGATGAGTTCCACGAGCGTCGTTGGGATACGGATTTACTGGTGGCGCTACTTAAAAAAGCAGCAAACCATCGTTTGATAGTGACGTCGGCTACTTTGGACAGCGAGAAAATAGCCCATTATTTGCAAGCCAAAAGGTTAATTGCGAAAGGCCGTAATTATCAAGTCTCAACCCTATATCGTAGCCGGGAGTCCCATTTCCTTCCTGAGGTTTACAATCTTGAACGAAGGGTGAAGGAAGAGGTTCATCGCCTTGAACTCGATGGAGATATCTTGGTGTTTCTTCCCGGAAGAAAAGAAATATCAGCGTGCCAAGCCGCTTTGAACGGTTTAGATGATTGGATTGTTGCGCCGTTGCACGCGTCAGTATCGGACCAGCAGCGTCATGTTGCGCTGAATGTTCAGCCGCAGAGAAAAATCGTGTTGGCGACAAATGTGGCTGAAACCTCCTTAACTATTCCTAATATCACGGCCGTGATTGATAGTGGATTAGAGCGCCGCAACGTGCAGCGCAATGGTCGCACCGCACTGATTCTGACTCATATTTCTAAAGCCAGTGCTCAGCAGAGAACTGGTCGTGCAGGGCGGGTGAGAGATGGCGTATGCGTTCGGCTTTATGGGCAATATGCTTCGCTGGAAAATGTGACTCCGCCACAAATGCAGCGTGAGTCTCTGGTCGATCCCGTTTTAGCGGCTGCGGCATGTGGTTACCGATTAGACGATCTAGATTGGCTAGATGTTATTCCAGAAAAAGCATTGTTCTACGCGAACGAGCAACTTGTGTTGATGGAAGCGCTCGATGAGGCTGGCAATATTACAGCACACGGTCGCCAGTTAGCGACATTGCCTATTGACCCTTTATACGCAGACTTAGTGAGCCGAATCGAGAAAAAGGCGACTAAAGAAGCCATGATAGATCTCACCGCGGCTTTGTCTGTCCCAGCTGCCTTGTATAGCTTGCCAAAAGGGGCGGAAGAATTGGAGAGTTTGAGTAAGTCAGAGCCATATAGCTGCGATGTCTCTATATTGATTAACCTCGTGCGGGGAAAGTACTACCCAGAGATCTCAGTAGACACTGAGGCCATTAAGGAAGCCAAAGGGCTAGCCAGCCAAATGCGCAGTGCGTTTGCGTTACCGGACTTATCTGTCGCGTCGACATATGTTAGGCATGCATTGGCTGAAGCCATCGTTACTTTGCACCCAGAGCTGCTGTTTGTTCGGCGTGTTAAACGACGAGAGACAATGGGTAATGGCGTGATGGAAGTGCAAATTGGCAAACACTCAAGACTGTTGGACAAGAGTGAATCGGTGTTAGTTTTGGATACACACAGTTTGTCTGGGCGGGGCGTTAAGCAAACAGTAACCATCGCAACGGTTACTATGCCAGTGCCGCTAGAGTTTATTGGAAAGCATGGGTTAGGTGAGTGGCAGCAGGGCGAGACGGCGTTGAAAAATGGTGAGCTATTAAGTCAACTAGAGCTTGTTTATGCTGGCCGTATTATTTCGACCAAGCAAGTTGAAGCGCAAGGAGGTTTGAGTGTAAAGCCCGTGCTTGATGCCGTTATGTCAGGCAAATTACTAGGGGATTTTGCAGTTGTGATGACGCGCAAGATTGATCATTGGAGACTTTATGTTGAGTTGGGGTATAGTGACGTCAAAGATCATCACAACGTCACTTTTACAACTTGGTTTACGCAGCAATTACATGATTTAGAAGTGCAATCGCTTCATGATATAGCCTTGTTCTCGGCCGACGATTTCGCTTTCGACGGCATTCCTGACTGGGAATATTCAGAGTTTGCTCAAGCTCACCCCCTAGAGTTGACCTTAGCAGGGGTGCATCTCAGTGTGGAATACGATACGGCGAAAAGACGTATTTGTGTCACCTATTGTAGTGGTTTGAGAAAAGATGCGCCGAAACGCTGGGAGCTGCCTAAATGGTCTGGATGGCGCATTCAATATAAGAAGGCCAGTAAAACGGTCGATATCAGATAAAAGTATCGTTGGTCATTATCGGTCGGTGTGAAGCGCTTGATTAGTGTTACTTACAAGTGCGCGTTTCGACAACAAGTCTGTAACTTTGTTATCTTCAGATACCAAATTCACGTTGGCTTTGTAGGGTGAATGTTAACACTGTGCCTTTTATATGCCCTTTGTGCTCGCAAAATGGTAATAAAATAACGTTTTCTTATAATGTATTGATATATGCAGCGGTATCTATAATAGTAGGACAATAGTAGCAGTAATATGGGTGAGCAAATGGCACAGCAAGAGCTTGAATATGTAGAGTTTGATTACACCTCTTTCTTGAGCGAATCTTGTGGGAAACAGTGGACATTCGTTGAAGCAATGAACGCCTACATTGCAGGGCTAGCCACAACTCTTGGATATAGCAATCTGATTAGTGCCCAAGATGCCCATTCTTCGCCAGAAGATCGCCTTTGGCATGCTGCTTTAAAAGTGTTATCGACGAACCATAGTGATGAATCTAATTTAGTCACCCTTTGCACGTTGGCGAAAACAGAAGGCATCGAAAGTATCAAACTCGTCATGCCTTACCCGCTAAATCACACCCAGATAGACTCCATTATGGTCGAAAGTGGTACTGATATTTCGTGCCTTAACGAGGGCATGGAAGAAGAGTTCATTATTCAGCTCAAAGCAGAAAGCGAATGACTTTACCTACGCTAAGTTATAGATATACTTCAAACTTTTTATTATTTTTCCTTTATCTAGCTCACTCATCCCAATGATTGTTTAGCCTTTTTCTGCGTGTTTGTTAACCTTAGTTATAATCAGGATGATTAATTGAGGTATGGAATGCAGACGGCGCGGAATCGACGACCCCTCACTCAACTTGCTGGCTGCTCGTTAGCTGTATTTTGTCCTTTTGCCTTGGCACAAGACGGCTCACCGGCAGGAAAAATCACTTATGATTATTTGTATGTTGATGCGAACTCTGGCTCGAATAACTCAGATTTTGGTGACAACAGCAACGTAACCGCAGTCGGTGTCGGTGGGAGCATGTTGTACAAAGAAAACTGGCTGCTCGTCACTGACTACGCAGCTCGGTTTGTACACCCAGAAAATCAAACCAACGAATACTATACGTTACGCCCCGGGGTCGGTTACAAATACAGTTATAATGAACAATTGGACTTTTCTTCACGTGCGCGTTTTGGCGTATTGTGGTCTACCGTAACCAATGACATTACCAACCAGCAAATCTCTAGCGACACCGCCTCAATCTATGGTCTTGATTTAACTATTACGTATCGACCAATAAAAACGTTCGAACTGAATTTAACCGGTGAGCTTAGCAGAAGCCGCATTATAGATGAAGATATCTGGAAGCTCAGCGCTGAATACTGGTGGGAACCACGTTTCGCTGTCGGCGTATTCTACACCTACAGAGACGCTCAAGTGAGCTCCACTAGCGAAGGTGGAGTGCTAGCGAGATATGCTTACTAGTGCGTATAAGCTTATGTTAATATTCTATTCCGAAAATAAACTCAACTTAGGATGAAACAGAATGTTTATTGTATCGATCTGTTATACGTGCGAGCTATCAGAGGTGGAAAAGCATCTAGCTGCTCATGTGGAATATTTGGATAAGTATTATCAGCAAGGCGTATTTCTAGCGTCAGGTAGAAAAGAGCCGCGCACAGGTGGTGTGATTTTAGCAAAAGCGTCGAGTCGAGAAGAGCTTGAGCAGGTGTTAAATGAAGACCCATTTAAGCAACATGGATTAGGTGACTATCAAGTGACCGAATTCCTTCCAACTAAAACGGCTTCCGAGTTGGAGTTCATGCGACACCAGCCAGAGTTAGCGTAATACTCAGCATATTTAGAGTGGAACAGCATTACTAAAGCGACATGACTAAAGAGCCACACGACTTTAAATCGTGTGGCTCTTTGTTGTCTTATACGAGTTCAGCTAACATCTCAGCAGAGTACTCAACCAGTGGTTTTCCTGTTTTTACTCTCGATACATAGTCAGGGTTAGCAATGAAAGGTCGGCCAATCGCCAGTAAATCAAATTTGTTGTTTTCAATTGCTTCACCGCCTGATTGCGCAGTATAGCTGCCCACGCCAATTAAGGTTTTACTGTAATGCGAGCGAAGGTAGTTGGAGACGGTGCCATCGAGGTGTGGGTAAACGGCGCTGTCATCAAAAATACCTGCATGTATGTACGCAAGACTGCGCTTTTCTAGTTCCAATAGATAATGGTCGAATACTTGTCTGTCGCGATCGTCACTATCAATGTAGTGGTAGGCAGCCGGAGACAACCTAAGCGCGGTACGTTGCTCGCCAATCCGTTTGGTGATGGCATCAATCACAGCTAATGGAAAGCGAACCATGTTCTCTGGCGTTCCGCCAAACTCATCTTCACGAATGTTCGTTGAGTAGTGTAGGAATTGATCGATCAGATAGCCATTTGCTCCATGAATTTCGACGCCATCAAACCCTGCGTCAATTGCATTTTCGGCAGCTTGTGCGTAGTCGGTGAGTAACTGTTCTATTTCTGTTGGGTTTAGTGCTTTTGGTACGGTATAAACTAACTCGCGCATACGAGGTACGGTCCCATCAAAGGCGATAGCCGATGGGGCGACGGTTTCTCCGCCGAAGAAAAATGGGTGTGCAACGCGACCAGTGTGCCAAAGTTGGGCGAAAATTTTGCCTCCATTACCGTGAACAGCATCAGTAACTTTACGCCAGCCTTGGATTTGCGCCTCGCTAAATAGACCGGGAACGTTGGGGTAGCCCTGAGCATCTGGGCGGATAATGACCGCTTCTGAAATAATCAAGCCAGCCTCAGCTCTGCGCGCATAATACTCAGCCATTTGTTGAGTTGGTACTAAGTTATCGTCGGCCATACAACGGGTTAAGGGAGCCATGACAATGCGGTTGTTTAACGTGATAGAATCGTTCAGCGCGAGAGGGGTAAACAGATTATCCATGATGATTTTCTCAGTAATTTGAACACGCGTTCAAGTTAAATGATTTTGAATGATCGTTCAAGTTGAATTTGAACGATCATTCAAATTTGTTTAAGATTCAATTTTACGGTGATAGAGAGGTATATAGTGCGCAGCGCTGAGTTTAATCGTGAAGAAGTATTGCGGTCTGCCATGGATGCGTTTATCGCCAAAGGGTACAACCAAACGAGTATGCAGGATCTAAAAAAAGCGACTGGCCTGCATCCGGGATCCATTTATTGTGCATTTACCAATAAACGTGGTTTGTTATTGGCGGCGCTAGAACATTACCGTCGTGAGCGTCGGGATGAATTCGCAGCGCTGTTCTCTGAGTCAGACTCGGTGATCGCCGGAATTGAAGCGTATATTGCACAAGTGGTCGATGAATGCGAACGTGATGAAATAAAAGATTGCTTGTTGCAAAAGGCGTTAAGCGAGCTTGCTCCACAAGATCAAGAAGTCGAAGTATTGATCAGCAGTATTTTGAAAGAATGGCACAGCGCGTTTCAACATCAGTTAGAACGGGCCAAAACGAATGGAGAGATCAGCCAAGATAAAGACACGATGCTGCTCGCACAATATATCGTAATGAGTATCTATGGTTTAAGAACGTTCTCACACACACAGCCTGAAGCGGGAACCCTTAGACAATTGAGTGAGATAGTGATTACAACTATTCGCTGTGACACTCAGTAGCGGTTACCGCCCCAATCTAGGGCTTTCATTACGACTATCGACAGCTATTACCACCGCCAATCACTATTATTGATAACAGCGATTATTGATAACAGCGAATGCTGAGAGCAGCTGTTGCTGTCACTATGGTAGCGATAACTGTGGAAACAAGGTGTCTTTTTACGACTATACTTTCTTACACCTTATTCATTCTCGGTTAATGAATTTAAGCCGTAATGACAGAAAAAAGATTGGTGAAGTGCAATGATGAAAGGGCATAAGAATAAGCACGGTTTCTACGTTCTTGATAAATCGTACTACCCAGAGCATATTCATATCGCACGTTTGCTTGGTTCGTGGAACTTAGAAACGGCGCGTGATGTGATGCGAGAGCAAGAGCGATTTTTTGTAAACTCTTTTTCTGATGAGCAATGGGCTGGGATCGCAGATATGACTGGCTGGAAGTCGGCTACGCCTGAAGCGTTAGACGTCGTTAACTCTGCCGTTGTCGGGTTTGTAGAACTGGGTTTTCGGTTCCACGCGGTCATTGCTAGCCCTCATATGACTTGTTTGCAAGAGAGTATTGCAGAGAGCACCAGTGAGTTAGAGCTTGAGATCTACTACGTGGATAGTGAAGAAGAGGCTCTGGCTTGGTGCCGTGCCAAACTCGCTGGCCTCAAATCTAAATAAACCTCCGTAGCCACTACGAAAGTGGCTTACCATACCTTGCTAAGAGCTAAGAGCTAAGAGCTAAGAGCTAAGAGCTAAGAGCTAAGAGCTAAGAGCTAAGAGCTAAGAGCTAAGAGCTAAGAGCTACGGGCAAGATTATCGACATGCCGGATACCCGCGGTGACGGCGCTTTTTACGATTTGTGCTGGTGCATTGGCCCGAAGCATCACAAAAAGACCCAAAATAGATGTCGTCAGAAAATCAGCCTCTTCTTTTAGTGACACCACCCCTTGAAGTTTTCCATGTCGCTCTGCGTTCCCAAGCGCGTTATAGAATGCATTGGTGATTCGGGCGAAATACTTATTAATGAATTCTTCTCCGCTGGGGTCACTTGGCCCAAATTCCACGGCCGTATTGCATAATAGGCAGCCCAAGCCCGCCGCATGACCATCGATCGCTTGTGCGAAAAACCTAAATAAACTACGGATCTCGCCTAATCCAGCCTCTGGTGTTTCTAGAGGACTGAAGTTTCGCTCAACATTTGTTTGGTTGTATCGGTCAAGAGCTATTTTAAACAGCTTCTGCTTACTTTCAAATTCAGCGTATAGACTAAACCGACTAATACCTAACGTTTCTACTAGCATCTGCGAGGAGGCGACGGCAAAGCCGTGGCGTTGAAACAAATCGATGGCCTTATCAATCACAGTATTTCGGTCATAAGATTTGGTTCTCGGCATAGGGGTGTATCCTTGTTGATTTCTATTTATGATCGAATTATAGTCTATACCAGAACGATCGTTCTGTTAACGTTTCTACTGGTCATTTGGAGGACCTATGAGCACATATTCTTTACTAGTTGTTACTGCTACCCCCAACCCTAATGAAATGGCGTCGGTTCAAGAATATCTACAAGGTGTAATGCCATTATTTGCTCAAGCGGGCGCTGAGTTAGTTTCTCGTTCGAAAGTCAGTGAGGTTCTGAAAGGGAATCCGGTAGGAATGGTGTTGGTCATGAAGTTTGAATCAGACGATGTAATTAAAACATTGTTTAACCTGCCTGAATATCAAGCTCTGGTTCCTGTGCGCGACAAAGGCTTTAAGGAAATAAACATCATGATTAGTCATGAATTGTAATTCGAGTCACAATGTTAAGGTTTAAGCAAAGCTTACATTTCAGTGACGCAACTAGCCGTTTTGATACCACAAGGTTAAGAAATTCCTAAATTATATTCTAACCAGGCTTGTGGTTTATCGCTGCAATAAAAAAGCAACCTAACTTTCGGCTAGGTTGCTTTTTAGCTTTTACGAGCAGTGATGGTTTTCGTTGTACAGTAGCTTGTTAGGCATTAACCGTTCGGAATTTGAGTAGGTGTTTTATTCGTTTTTTTGTTTGCAGCAGCATTCAACCAATAAATGATAACGCCAACGGTAATACATCCAGCAATGACTCTCACTACGGTTGTCATCGTGCCGTCATAGACGTCGCTACTGATGTCGATGAGAAGGGCGACGAGAGCAAGGCGAATGGAAGTAAGCAAAGAAGCGCTTATTCCCGTTTGACCTGTGCTTGCTTCCATTGCTTTGGTAAAGAATATTCCGATACTTATACCTGCACCCAACGAGTAGAGAACCATAGCGCCCGTGATGTACATCGGTGTTTGTTGCCAAGCCACTGGCATTGACCACATTAAGATAGTGGAGAGCACCAGAATAGTGAAACCGACGCTTTTCATTTTTTCCAAGCCAAACCAACCGATTAAGCGGCCACTGTTCAGGCTGGCAATAACGAAGGCGATAAGCAAACTGACTTGATAGAAAGGAAAGTGGGCTTTTTCGACATGCAGTTTATCAACATAGATCAGGGACATATTGGAGATAAATACCATGTATCCAGAAAATATCATGGTTGTAATAATAGTGTTGGCCCAAAAGTTACCATTTTTCAACACAGTAAGATAATTACCACCAATCTCTCTTGCCGAGAAGGGCTTACGCTTTTCAATGGGTAATGATTCAGGCAACTTCAGCCAGCAGATGGCACCGGAAATCAACGCCAAGCCAGCAATAAACAAAAAGTTAAAGTGGAAGCCTAGGGTATAGTTGATCCAGCCACCAATCATAGGCGCAAAAGCGATTAGGCTGACAACCAGACTATTTAGGTCACCAACTAACTTTGCGGCTTTCTCGGCTTTATATAAGTCAAAGACAACAGATGCGCCAATAATAAAGCACGCTGCGCTACCGAAACCCTGAACAAATCGCCAGAAAATCAGCATATTAATACTGCTTGAGAATACACAACCAAAGCTGGCTGTGATAAATAAAATGTAACCGACATTGAGCACGCGCTTACGGCCAAACGAATCGGAAGCTGGCCCATGAATTAATGACGCGACACATACTCCCAGAAAGTTAAAACTCAAAATGCGTTGGATCATGACTTCGTTCGTCGCGAAGGCATGCATGATATCCGGGAATGCGGGTAGGTAGATGTCCGTTTCCATGGCAGCTGCCAAGAATATCATAATGATCAGGAAGCGAATGGTACGTTCACTTAGCCGATGTTGTGTCATAAAGGCTCCTCGATAGGATTTTCTCAACGAACGCTGAGAAAAGGAATGCTACAAGTTGCAGCAAACGGGTTATCTCAAAAATACTTGAAAGGGGCGTATCTGCCGACGGGAAGTCGGATGTTAAATTTCGGCCCTATTTGGTACGAGAGTCAGATTATTGAGTCCAGCTCTAAGAAGGGATAATGAATACCTTCCCATAGTTTTACCTGACGATGTAAAACTATGTGGGTCATGTAACTGTATTTGGCGAAGAGAGAGGATAAGGTTCTTCTTTGAGGCAGTCTAACCTTCTTTACTTTATGGCACAAGTTGCCATGGTGGTGTTTTACTCTGTTTTTATATTGAACAATGGAAGGTTATGGGGTTGGCATCAGGTGAGGTTTGTCCAAGGGAAAGCTAGCAGGCTTTTTCATGATATTTTGTCGTATCAGACTGGATTTCATCCCTCCAAAATGGTAAAAAGTCCGATTCCCATGCTCATCTTGAACAAGCTCGCTGAAAGTTTGTTTTTCGTTGTTTTGGACAACAGTTTAGGCATTGAAAATGATTGTCGATGGCTTTAGCGTTTAGTTCGCTAAAGAGTCGAATTTGGTTAATTTATTTACGGAACGCGAATGTTAGTAAGAAATTTAAAAGCAAGGCATCTTAACATGATTGCGCTTGGCGGCTCGATTGGTACGGGGATCTTCCTCGCGAGTGGCTATGCAATCTCAGTTGCTGGACCTGGTGGAGCGATAGCCGCTTATAGTTTGATTGCCATCATGGTCTATTTTCTTATCACTAGCCTAGGGGAAATGGCAACGCACAAACCAACGACTGGTTCGTTTTGTGAATATTCAACGGAATATGTTAATTCATCGTTTGGTTTCGCGATGGGCTACAATTATTGGTTCAACTGGGCGATTACCATTGCTGCTGAAATTTCTGCGGCGACAATTATCGTTAAGTTTTGGTTTCCGGATATGTCCCCCGTTTTAGTCTCTGGCCTTTTCTTTATCCTGATCCTTGGCGTTAATCTGTTTTCAGTGAAAGTATTTGGTGAAACCGAATACATCATGTCTTTCATGAAAGTAGCAGTGATCATCATCTTTATCGTTTTGGCGACATGTTTGTTGTTTACTCAGCCTCATCTTGGTACACACAATTTCACCATCGCAGATGGACCATTCCACAACGGCTGGTCAGGGTTTATAAGTGTCTTTTTAATCGCTGGATTTTCATTTCAAGGCTGTGAGCTGATAGGCATCAGTGCTGGTGAAACGAAAGATCCTGAGAAGAACATCCCGAAGGCAGTCCGTAGCGTATTCTGGCGTTTACTATTGTTTTATGTATTGTCGACGTTACTAATCAGCTTACTCGTGCCTTTCAATGACCCGAGTCTGGCTCATGGTGACAGTGTTGAATCTAGCCCATTTACTTTAGTGTTCCAGCAGTATTTCAACACAGGCATCGCGACGAATGTTTTGAACTTCATCGTATTGATTGCTGTGATCTCTGCAGCTAATGCAAGCATGTACTCGTCTACCCGTACTCTTTGGTACATGGGTGATAAAGGACAAGCACCGAAAATTTTTGCTAAGACAACGTCATTCGGTTTACCAATATACGCTTTGATGGCGACAGCAGTGGTAGGCTCAGCTGTTTTCTTATCATCATTGACCGGCAGCGGCCAACTGTTCACTATCTTGTTGAATATTTCAGCTTTATGCGGCTTTATTGCTTGGTTTGGTATTGCGTTGAGCCACTATTGTTTCCGGAAGAAAGTTCTGAAAGGGGATACTTCTAAACTGAAGTACACGGCTAAGATGTTCCCTTATGCTCCGATCATTTCCATGATTTTCATTGCATTGATCATTGCGGGTCAAGCACTAGAAATGAAGCTGACGGTATTCAATGTAATGACTAACTATGGTGCATTGATTGTGTTCATCGCGATTATGGTCGCGCATCGACTGTTTAGAGCTAAGCCTCGGCCTCAGGTTCAATTAGAAAATCAGTAACATCATTTATAAATGAAGCCCAGCAATCTTGCTGGGCTTTTTGTTTTTATCAGAGGAATTCTATTGTGTATAGCGCAGAAAATACCCAAAAAATGAAATCAAGAACAAAGAAAGTCTCACTGTTCGCCTTTATTGGCATCGTAGGGATAATTTTAATGATGAACGCATTTACGTCTGTGCGGGCAGGACATGTCGAAGTCGCGACATTGTTCGGTAAAGTTCAGCCTAAGGTATATCAAAATGGTTTTCACTTTATTAATCCATTGGAAAAGCTGACGGTTTTCGATGTACGGAACAAGTCGTTGCTGTTTGCTAGTGTACCTGTTCCAACTCAAGATCAATTAACATCAGAAATTGATGTACGAATCCAATACCGAATCAATGCGGCCATGACTCCTAAGATCCTTGAGAATACGGGAACAGCTCAGCAGTTGGTGGAGGTGAAACTACGCAGCCAACTTTATTCCGTACTACGTGATGTCGCGAAGACGGTACCAAAGGCTGAAGACTTCTTTGATAGTTCTACTCAGAATAAGATGCAAGATAATATGCAGATATTGCTGAGTGATCGTCTCGCTCAATATGGCATAGAGGTGCAGCAGGTCTTGCTAAGTAATACAAAATTACCTGAATATATTGTGCAAGCAATCAAATCGAAGAAGGTGCGCGAGCAGCAAGTTCAGCAAGAGAAAGCAGAACTGCAGCGTATTGCCATTGCCTCACAACAAAAAGTAGCACAAGCCAAAGCTGATGCAGAAGCCGCCGCTCAAATTGCTAAGAAAACCGCGATTCTTGCTAAAGCAGAAGCGCAAAAGACTAAAACGTTAGCAGATGCTGAAGCATATAAAATTACGAAAGTAGAAAAAGCGCTCAGCAAAGCAGGCAAAGGGTATATACAACTTCAGTCTTTGAATACGTTAGCGAAAATGGCGAAAGACCCATCGAGCAAATTTTATTTCTTGAATGGAAAAAGCAGCCAGCCTTTCCCATTGTTAAACTTAAATAAATAAGTTCTTGTCAGAGAGAAAGTAGCTTCGGCTACTTTCTCTCTCTCTCTGTTTAATACCCTCTATGTGTTTTTAAAACACAGACTTGCGTAAGCAAACTTCAGTAATAAAGCCCCCCTACCAATAAATTACGGTGTCACTAAACGATATCCAATAGGCGATAAACCTAGCCTGAAGGTATAGTGAATCCGCTATGCAATAACTTGAATTCTGTCCTTTATAGCCTATTAATTACTCTAGAGAGATTTTTGGTCAGGGGGGATACTCAACATGTCGCGTACACTTATATTACTGGTGTCTTTCTTATCATTTTCAGCTTTTTCAGAAGAAATAGAAGTGATTGAAATTTCTGAATTAAAAGAAGAGTATGCTCGACCAGATAGTATTCCTTTTCCGGAAGATAACCCACTAACTCAGCAAAAATTGGTGCTAGGGAAAGCATTATATTTTGATCCTAGGTTGTCGGATTCTGGGACACAATCTTGTGCGACTTGCCATAACCCAAGTTTTTCTTGGGGAGATGGTATGGGGCTCGGGGTTGGGCATCAACATCAGAGGCTTGGCAGGAAATCGCCGACGATCCTGAATCTCGCATGGGATGAAATTTATATGTGGGATGGGCGTAAGGCAACGCTAGAGGAGCAAGCTCTTGGCCCAATGGAATCGACTGCCGAAATGAATATGGATCTGAAAAAGTTACCGACCGTTCTAGCGAGTATTCCCGGCTACGTGGTGATGTTCAAACAAGCGTTTCCTCAAGACCCCCATCCAATTAATGTGCAGAACGTGGGAAAGGCGATCGCTACGTTTGAAAGAACGGTAATATCTGGAGAGGCTCCTTTTGATCGCTGGATAAACGGGGATGAAGGTGCATTAACTGATGAAGAAAAACAAGGCTTTATGGTATTTACCGGTAAAGCGAACTGTGGAAGCTGTCACTCGAGCTGGACTTTTTCTGATAGCAGTTTTCATGATATAGGCTTACCGACTGATGATATTGGCCGAGGCAAGTTACTTCCCAATATGGAAAAAATGCAGTTTGCCTTTAAGACCGTGGGGTTGCGTAACATCGACTTACGTGGTCCGTATATGCATGACGGCTCGATAGGGACTTTGGAAGAAGTCGTTGAGCACTATAATTCAGGGTTTATAAGTCGACCAAGTTTGTCGGATGAAATTGAACCAATAGATCTCACTAAAGAAGAGAAGAAACAGCTGGTGGCCTTCATGCGAGCCCTGACGAGCCAAGATGAGCCAACTTCTCTTCCTTTGTTGCCGAGGTAATTATGAAACGTTATTACTTAGCTATGTTGGTATTGCTGGGCCTATCTGTAGGTGTTCACGCTTCAACCGAAGTCACTCAAGGTGATAAAGCCAAGCAGGAATATGAAGCGAATAAAGACACGTCAGTCGCTCTTATTCAAAAGAGAAAAAGTTTTTATCTCAAAAGTGTTGGTGTCGATAAACCCAAGCGTAAACCGAAAGAAATGAGAATTAAAGCAGGTGAAGTTCTATATATCCTTAATTCAGAAAAAAAAATCACTCACAATATTTATGATGAAACAGATAAATCATGGGTATTAGTGGCGCAAGAACCAGGAGATATAGCGGCGGTTATTTTTACCGAAAAAGGGGAGCATGACCTGAAATGTGCCATTCACCCTAAAATGAAAGTTAAGCTAATAGTTGAATAAGCCTTATGAAGCTAACAATCATCAAGACCTTAGTATTGACTTTTATCTTAGTCTTTTTAATGATTTTGGTTTTAGCGATCTATTCGGTTACATCTTTGGTAAAGCTTGGAAGCTACGTTGAGCAAATTTATCAAGGACCACTGCAAACGATCAGTTATTCGCGTGCTGCACAAGTCAATTTCATTTTGATGCGTAATGCGTATTCGACCATTAAACACAATACCGCAGAGATCGACGAAGAGGAAATGCTCGATCTCCTTTCGGAGCATTATGAAATTGGTTTAGAAGATTTAGATGTTGTAAAAGAATGGTCAAGAGATGATAAATCGCTGAAAGTGATGGACGAAATTATAGCTCTTGCGACGCAAGCGCATGAGGCTCTCCTTGATAGCATCGATTCGGGTGATGAGGTTGATCCACAGATCTTTGAACAGTTTGAAGAGTTAAATGAGCTGTGTGAGTTGTTAGTCGAATATGAAGCGGCGTATGGGTTCCGATTCCTCCACTCGGTTGGAGCTGAAGTGCAGCGCACGCCAATGATCTTTGGTGTATTTTTTGCCGTAGCGTTTGCTCTCATTTCGATGTTTGGCTATTACGTTATTCGATCTATTAATGGCCCACTAAAGTATCTAGTGAAAAAACTTCGTTTGTTGTCTTCGGGCGATCTTACACAAGTTCCTGAAGTATCAAAAAAAGATAATGAGTTCAATATTATTACACTCAACGTACGCGAATTAATTAAATCGCTGGAAACGATCATAGTGCAAATAAAGTCGAGCGTGCTGCACTTAAATGAAAAGTCGGAAGATATTATGTGTCACTCGACCAATACTAAAAAGTCGGTGACGAAGCAAAAAGACTTGGCGATCAATACGTCTCAAGCAATGTCAGAAGTAAAAGAAAGCACCCACGAAATATTCACCAGTATTACCGATTCTGTGAATGAGTTGAATGAAACGTCCAATTCAGCCCAAGAAGGTAATACTGTAGTACAGAAAACGATTGCCAATGTGAATGTCTTATCGGAGCAGTTCGCCATAGTATCGTCACAAATTGAGGAATTAGAGACCGATGTAGAAGGGGTCAACTCTATTTTAGAGGCCATAAAAACGATTGCCGATCAAACCAACTTATTGGCCCTTAATGCGGCGATAGAAGCGGCGCGTGCGGGTGAACAAGGGCGAGGTTTTGCGGTGGTTGCCGATGAGGTTCGTAGTCTGTCGACACGTACTCAAGAATCGACAGGTCAGATACATGAAGTGATCGAACGCCTGCAAACAAGCTCTCAAACAGCAATAAAAGCGATGAAAGAAGGGGTTCAGCATACTAAAAGTACCAGCGAAATGATCAATGAAGTGGGTGAGTCTTTCTCCGGCATTAACGCAAAAGTCGATAGTCTAATTACTAAAATGGATCACATTGAATCGAAAACCTCGGCCCAAGAAAGTACCATGGAGAATTTAGACCGTTTAGTACATGAAATAACCGAGATCGCGCAATCAACGTTGAATACAGCCGATAAAACCTCGGCAAAAAGCCAACAACTTAACCAAATATCAGGTGATCTTCACCAGTTGGTAGACAAGTTCAAACTAGAGTCTGATGATTAGTCCGAGTCCGAGTCCGAGTCCGAGTCCGAGTCCGAGTCCGAGTCCGAATCTGTAGAGAAGAATATGATCTGTTTAGAGGTAATCCGTCAGGGCGGAAATAGTATTCAATAGAAAAAGCCGCCAATATCAGGCGGCTTTTTTAAGGAAGATTACTTGCTAGGCTAAACATGCAAACTGGCAAGAATCCCGTATGTATAAGTTAAAAATCCGTTTCATCCAACGTGAGTATGCCAGATATTGCATCGTATTCGATGATTTCCGCGTAACGCGCCCATTCAATGAAGGTTTCAAAGACACGTTTTGCTTCGTCGTCACTAAAGTGATCTTCGAGCTCGGTCAAGAAGCGCGCTTCATGAACAGTATGGTTAGGGCGCTCTTTCAAGATACGAATTACGTGGCGTGCCAATGGGATGTGCTTCACCAATTGGGTGGAAAACATTACTTTACGGTCGGTGATTTCAGCCTCAACATACTGCTTACCAAGGCTGGTAATGGTAATGTCTCCGTCTGAAACTTGCGCTAAGCCCAACACTGATAAGATTTCCAATATAGGGAACAAGTCGTCAACATCTAGTCGGATGTGATCCGCAAGCTCCGGCAAATCGAGCGCGTGCCCTTGTTGTTGGATCTCCAAGGCTTCAGCCAACAAACCTGTAAGCTCTTCAATATCGGCTTCAGGTAAGCGATAAGCGATGGTCAACGCTTTGCGGCGGTTCATACGCTCGCGCAACTCGTTGGTCTCTGCCGTTGTCATCATTCGGTAGACTTCATCGATGAGTTCAGTTACCGCAGAATCTTGACCATTGCGTGGGTGGGGGAGGTCGACAGACAGTTCACCACGAATAAAGCCCGGGTTACTACCAAAGATAATAATGCGATCGGCAGTCAGTACCGCTTCTTCGATATTATGAGTGACATAAAGGATGCCTTTCATGTCGTTGTTCTTTTCCCACAGCTCCAGTAGGTCGTCACGCAGGTTTTCAGAAGTGAGGACATCGAGCGCAGAGAACGGCTCATCCATCAATAGTAAGTCTGGCTTTAGAACTAAGGCACGAGCAAAGCCCACACGTTGGCGCATGCCTCCTGACAGCTCACGCGGGTAAGCATTTTCAAAGCCATCGAGGCCAATCATATCGACGGCTTCAAGAGCTAATTGGCGACGCTCAGTACGTGATATTTTCCGAGCTTCTAAGCCGAGTTCTACATTTTGCAGTACCGTCAGCCAAGGCATTAGCGCAAAGCTTTGAAAGACCATAGAGATGTCTTTAACTGGGCTACGCACCGGGTTGCCACGATAGATAACTTCGCCCCCGCTAGGCGCAGTTAGACCTGCAATAATTCGCAATAAGGTCGATTTACCCGAACCAGATTTGCCGAGTAAGGCGACGATTTCGCCTTCTTTCATTGTGAAGTTTACGTTTTCCAAAACCAGTAGCTCTTGCTTGTCTGGTTTCTTGAATGCCTTCGATATTTGTTTTACATCAACAACGATGTTGTTATTGGACATTTTCAATTCCTTACAAAATTGGATTGCTAAGGTGAGGATTAGTAACGGAAACGAGTTTCAGCGTATTGATACAGACGTCGCCAAAATACTCGGTTAAAGGCGGTGACCCAAAAACACATCACTAATACGCCTAAGGCAATTTGCGGTAGGTGGCCAGCACTGGTGTTTTCGGCAATGTAGGAGCCAAGTCCTGTCGCCACTAATTTCGTTTTTCCCCACACCATGACTTCAGCGACTATGCTGGCATTCCATGAGCCGCCAGCTGCGGTAATAGCGCCAGTAATGTAAAAAGGGAACACTGCGGGAATCAGATACTTAAACCATTTACTAAAGCCACTGATATGCATGTTTTGCGCAGCAAATTTGAGCTCTTGCGGTATGGCAGAAGCGCCCGCGATCACGTTGAATAATATGTACCACTGGGTGCCTAATACCATTAGCGGCGCACACCAAATTTCCACATTTAAGTTGAAATGGATGATGGCAATAATAAACAGCGGAAAGAACAAGTTAGCTGGAAATGCCGCCAGAACTTGTGCAATCGGTTGAATTTTTTGCGCCACCTTTGGTCGAAGGCCGATCCAAATACCCACTGGAAGCCAAATTGCTGAGCAAAGTAAGATAAGAGCAAAAACGCGAATGCCCGTATATAATCCAAGAAGCAATACATGTAAGGTTTCGCCCAAGCCAACATCACCGCTTTTGTAGATAAACTGCCATGTAAAGTAGGCAAAGATAGCGGCTATACCGACGAGCGCGCTATACCAGATCCCTTTGCTTAAAGTGCCGTATTCTATATCGGCCATCCGGTGTTCGTTTTTGCGGTATTCCTTTTGTTTGAAGATACCGATATTGACGAAAGCATTGGCTTGTTGTGCGCACATATTAGAGAAGGCTTGCATCCAATTGGCACGTTTTAATAAACTCAAGAACCAAGAGCTTGAACCTTCAGAAGGCAGATCCGATACGACGAATTTCTCTGACCAACTGACGAGAGGACGGAATAAAAGCTGATCGTATAGCATGATGACAGCGAGCATTGCGAGAATTGCGTATCCCATTGCAGGGACATCACTGTGATTAATCGCTTGCTGAATGTAAGAGCCAATACCCGGTAGCATGACTTCTTTGTTACCGACAGAAATTGCTTCTGAAGCAACCACAAAGAACCAGCCACCCGACATCGACATCATGGCATTCCATAGCAGTCCTGGCATGGCGAACGGAACTTCCATCTTCCAAAATTTTTGCCATCCTGATAGCTGATACATCTCGGTGGCTTCTCGAAGCTCTTTAGGGACGGTGCGCAAAGACTGATAAAAGCTCAGCGTCATATTCCACACTTGTGAGGTGAAAACCGCGAAAATTGCCGCGCACTGTGGGCCTAATAATGAGCCAGGGAAAAGAGAAACAAAAAAGATGATCAAAATAGACAGATAGCCGAGGATTGGCACTGATTGCAGGACATCTATGATAGGAATGATTATTTTCCCTGCACGCTCGCTTTTCGCGGCAGTTACACCGACTACAAAACTGAAGATAAAAGACAAGATTAAGGCAATAAACATCCTTAATACAGTTTCTAGCGCATAGCCGGGTAATGCCCATGGACTAAGTGTGATAGACAGTTGGTCGCCAATGTTAAAGGGCCCAGCAAGGTGCGAACCAGCCCAGAACAAGGCGACGAGTGCACTAAAAATTAGCAGTAGTGCAAACAGATCCCACTGACTTGGCAGAAGTCGAGTGGATGGTTGGTTGTATAATGTACGCATGGCAGAAAGCTCCGAAATGCCTGTCGTCAATGCGGTTGATGAACAAATGCGGTGATGAACATAGGTTTGATGGAATAACTCATTGGTAGCAAATTATGCTGCGTAGAGTTAGTGTCGCAGTCGTCTAGCATCGCAGCCAATATTTGGCGAACGAAAGCATGAAGCTGCGCATTACGAATTTTTACAGAATGCCCTTTCATCTGAGGAACGGATTATGGCTCAACCGCTTATCGTTATCTTATACAAGATTACCTTCTAGTAGATGATCGACCTGGTCGATGTTCAGCCAATAGATTAGTCGCGAAGCCCCGTTGTCAGGAAAGAGCGCATCAACTCGGAGGGTTTAACGGTTGAACATTGCGATAGTAACACTCAATACGCGTATCAATCGTTGGAGTGCGTAGGATGTTACGAGCAATTTGTGAAGGTTTTATGACAACCGCAAGCATCTCTCCTCGGCAGGAAAGAGCACTATTTGATAGTAAGTGGTAAAATGCATGCATAATCATGATTTCTACAGTTGCGGTTGAGTAGCCTGAGCTAAGTGGCGGGGAATGTAGCACTATTTTTGTGATAAGTATAGCGAAAATAGGACCAATATTGACGAGAGTCTGGGTGACAATATCAGTCCGACTGGGCGTTATTTAGCGCAAAAGTTAGGGTAAGTTCCGCGAACTTTAGCTAGCAAAATATCTTTTGGCATTATTGAAGCAAATGTCTTCCACCATTTTTCCTAGCAACATACGATCATTAGGAAGTTCGCCATTTTCAACCCAAGTCCCTAACAGATTACACAGAATTCTCCGGAAGTACTCATGGCGCGTATAAGAAAGAAAGCTTCTCGAGTCAGTGAGCATACCAACAAACTGGCTAAGTAGACCAAACTGCGATAATTGTTCTATCTGGCGCTGCATGCCATCTTTTTGATCGTTAAACCACCAACCTGAACCAAACTGGATTTTTCCGGCGATTCCTTCGCCTTGAAAGTTGCCAATCATGCTGGCAAGCATCTCGTTGTCTCGGGGGTTTAGGCAGTAAAGAATCGTTTTAGGCAGGCTGTCGGTTTTGTCCATCTCATCGAGCAGGCCAGCAAGCTCGCGTGCATAATTGTTATCGCCGATGGAGTCGAATCCGGTATTGGCGCCTAGCCGAGACAGCATACGGCTGTTGTTATTTCGTATTGCGCCTATATGCAGTTGCATCACCCAACCGAGTTCGGCGTAACGTTGGCCAAGCCATACTTGTATGGCTGTGGAAAACTGTGCGATTTCGGCTTCTGACAAAGCCTCTCCCATGAGACGACGTGATAGCAAAGCACTAAGCTCGGTATCGCTTGGAATTGGTGCATAGCGCATGACTTCAATGCCATGGTCAGCTGCACGGCAACCGTGTTGGTTAAAGTGTACCAAGCGTTTGTCGAGCGCGATAAGGAGCTGTTGATAGTTGCCGATTTCGACATCAGCCGCTTCGCCAAGTTGCTCGAGGTATTCAGCGAAGCCCTCTAATTCGATTTTGAATACACGATCTGGTCGCCAACTAGGTAGCACTTCTATGTCGAAGGTATTATCCGCTGCAATTTGTTTGTGATGCACTAAGGAATCAATGGGATCGTCAGTGGTGCCGACCATGCGAACGTTCATTCGCTGCATGATACCACGCGCGGAAAAATTTGGTTGAGCGAGCAGCTGATTACCTTGGTGCCAAATTTGCTCGGCCGTGTCAGGACTCAACAGGGCATTTTTGATGCCAAATGGGCGACGAAGCTCCAAATGTGTCCAATGATAGAGTGGGTTAGCGAGCGCCATTGGGACTGTTTTCGCCCATGCTTGAAACTTGTCGTAGTCACTCGCGCCACCAGTAATGAAGTGTTCATCGATGCCCGCGGTGCGCATCGCGCGCCATTTGTAGTGATCGCCTTCTAGCCAAATTTGGCTGAGATTTTCAAACTGGCGGTCTTGGGCGATTTCCGCAGGATTCAAGTGGCAATGATAGTCATAAATAGGCTGACTCGCGGCATGCTCATGATAAAGGTAGCAAGCGGTATCGTTGGACAATAAGAAGTCGTCACACAGAAAAGCTTTCATGTGTTTCTCCAATTATAGTTGGCTAACGGCGGCTTTGGCACCGTGTTTAAGTAGGGATTGATACGCAAGGGTGACGGCCGTTATGACGTTATCATTGCTGCCAATATCTTGTGGGAAAATAGCTTCAATGCCGAGAAGAACAGGCACAACAGAAGCATTCAACCCGTGGCTATCGCATACCTCTTTGAGCATTGTCGCCATCGGGTCACGCACTTCAATGATGCAGCCCTGCTCATCAACGCCTGATACATACCGCATCCAGCCAGCGATGGCGAGCGCAATCCATTTGAAATCACTTCCAGCCTTAAGGTGAAACTTCAAGCTATCACACAGCCGTTGTGGGATTTTTTGGCTGCCATCGGTGGCGATTTGCCAAGTTTGGTGTTGTAGGCTCGGATTAGTAAAGCGTTCAATTAAGCGATTCGCGTACGCTTGGAGATCGGTATCAAGCGGCATATTTAGCGAAGGCGCTTGGGCTTGTAGCATCATATTAAGAGCAGCTTGACGAAACCCTGCGTCTTGCATGGTGTCAGCGATCGTTTTGTAGCCCGCTAAATACCCCAGATAGGCCAAAAATGAGTGGCTGCCGTTCAGCATACGCAGTTTCATTTCTTCATACGGGACCACATCGGTAACGATTTCTGCACCCGCGAGCTCCCACTCGGGTCTTCCAGCGACGAAGTTGTCTTCAATAACCCATTGGCGAAAGGGTTCACAAGCGATGGCGCAAGGGTCGTACACTCCTAATTTGTGCTCAATCTCTGCAAGCGATTCTGGGCTAGCCGCTGGCACGATTCGGTCGACCATAGTGCATGGGAAAGAAATATGCTCAGCAATCCAATTCGCTAAATCTGAATCAATCTGCTGAGCAAACTCAATCACGGCTGCGCGAGCAACATGTCCGTTTTCTTGAATATTGTCACACGACATAATTGAAACGGGTTCATGGCCGAATTCTCGGCGCAGCGCCAGTGCTTGCACGATATAGCCTAAGGCAGACTGAGGTGCTTTTGGGTTAGCTAAATCGTGAATCACTAGGGAGTTAGTGAGGTTAAGCTTACCAGTCGTAGGGTCGATACAATAGCCTTTTTCGGTGATGGTCAGTGAAATAATTGCGACTTGTGGCTCGGCCATTTTAGCGATGATGCCATCAATGCCGTTTAATTTGGGGTGTATTGCTTCGGTCACGACACCGATAATTTTCACGTTTGTCTGATCTGCGCCTTTTTCCGCCACACTAAACAAGCCATTTTGCTGTTGAAGCTGGCGAATCGTGTCTTGACCACTGAATAGGCTAATTTCACAGATCCCCCAGTCACTATCAGAGATTCTTGCAACGTCATCAGTAAATAGGGCTTGGTGAGCACGATGAAAAGCGCCAAAACCTATGTGTACGATACGAGATTTTAGCTTGGTTCGGTCGTAACTTGGAGAGCTAACCTGAGCACCAACTGGTGTGTTACTGATATTTTCCATGGGGCAATCTCTAGTTGAGTGGTAGGGGGCATGGCCTAATAAGATAGAATGACCATCTAAGATAGGTTAGCCACCTTAATTGGTCAGGCCAATTTGAGCAATTACTGTTTTTTTTGGTCGACCAAAATGTGATCTTGTAACGATATTGCTAAAATTTTGCTGGAATAAGGCTGATTTTTCTCGGATACTTCGGACATATTAAATAGAGCGATACCAATGAAATAATTGGCCTAACATCTTTGATCGCTAGGCTCGACTCATTTGGTATCGATGAATAACGACGTGGTTTATGACTTTTACTCACACAGAGCCAAAACGGCTTTATCAACGGGTTGCGCTTAAGTTACAGCAGCAGATTAGCGCTGGGCAATATCGACTTGGCGATAGGCTACCTCCAGAGCGTGAGATATCTGAAACAATGGAAATCAGTCGCTCAGTGGTACGTGAAGCCATCATTATGTTGGAGTTGCAAGGTTGGGTAGAAGTACGAAAAGGCTCTGGTGCATACGTTGTTTCCGAGTCCTCAGTCATCCAATCTTGCCACGTTTCCCCAGATACATCAGATGTTGGTCCGTTTGAGCTTTTACAGGCGCGCCAAGTCTTGGAAAGCCAAATCGCTGGGTTCGCGGCGATGAATGTTACCAAGAGCGATATCGATAAGCTTAAGCAGGCATTAAAGACTGAAAACGACAATCTTGCGTCTGAACACAGCGATACTGAAGGCGACAAAATGTTTCACTTTACCATCGCGGAAGCCTCACAAAATAGCGTACTCAGCGACATAGTGAAACAGCTATGGCGACAACGTGAAGACAGCGCAATGTGGCATCAACTGCATTCCCGCATCACCAATCAAAGCTATCAAAAAGCGTGGTTAGACGATCATCAAACTATCTTAGTTGCGTTGCAAAAACGCGATCCTGAAGCCGCTCGAGCTGCAATGTGGCAGCACTTAGAAAACGTAAAAGAAACCTTACTGGCTTTATCGGACGTCGACGACCCAAATTTCGATGGTTATTTATTTCGTTAGCCCTCAGTGCTCGCTTTCAAACGCTGGCTATTTCAATGTATGAATGTCAACAACAGGTAAACAACTTATGGAACAAACATGGCGTTGGTACGGCCCGCAAGATCCCGTGTCGTTAGATAATATTAAACAGGCTGGCGCGACAGGTATTGTGAATGCTTTGCACCATATTACCAATGGTGAAGTGTGGGGCACAGAAGAGATTTTGGCTCGAAAAGCACTGATTGAAGAGAAAGGTTTTACGTGGTCGGTTGTTGAAAGTGTTCCAGTCCATGAAGAGATTAAAACGCGTACTGGCCAGTACCAAAAGTGGATTGAAAATTATAAGCAATCTCTCGTTAATCTAGCACAATGCGGTATCGATACCGTCTGCTATAACTTTATGCCAGTGCTAGATTGGACACGTACAGATTTAGCCTACGAGTTGGCTGATGGTTCAAAAGCCTTGCGCTTTGATCATATTGAGTTTGCGGCGTTTGAATTGTTTATCTTAAAACGTCCGGGCGCAGAACAAGATTACAATTCAGAAGAGCAAGCTCAGGCGCAGCAGAAATACGCGACCATGACTCAAGCGCAAATCGATAAGCTAGTGGCGAATATTATTGCAGGATTGCCCGGCGCAGAAGAAGGCTACACGTTAGAAGAATTTCAAGCGCGTTTGGATACCTATCAAAGCATCGATAAAGCCAAGTTGCGCGCACACATGGTTTTGTTCTTACAAGAGCTTATGCCAATCTGTGAAGAGTTTGGTTTGAAGCTGGCAGTCCACCCAGACGATCCCCCAAGACCAATTTTAGGCTTGCCAAGAATTGTCTCTACTATTGAAGATATTCAAGCACTTACCGAAGCCGTGCCAAGCAAAATGAATGGCATCACCATGTGCACGGGCTCTTACGGAGTACGAGGCGACAACGATTTGGTTAAAATGATCGAAACCTTTGGCGAACGCATCTACTTTACGCATTTGCGCTCGACTCAACGCGAAGAGAATCAACACAGTTTCCATGAGGCAGCACACCTTGAAGGCGATGTTGATATGTATAACGTCATTAATGCGTTATTAAAAGAAGAGTCTCGCCGCAAGCAAGCGGGTGACATGCGGTTAATCCCTATGCGCCCAGATCATGGCCACCAAATGATTGATGATCTCAATAAGCAGACCAACCCAGGCTACTCATGCATCGGTCGCTTAAAAGGGCTGGCGGAAATTCGTGGCCTGGAATTGGCATTGCAAAGAACATTTTATCGTTAGAGGTTAGTGTAAAGCTCAAATGTTGCTCGTCGAATACGTGATTTTTTTGTGGGCACAGGCTCCTAAAGGCTTACGAATAGACTTGGGCAGCATTTGTGATTATTTTGCGTCACTTAGCGTTACTGTCTTGAGATGGCGAGCTTTGAGCGGTGTAACTAATGTCATTGGCGAATAATGTCGTTGGCGAAAAGTATTGGTAATTGCTTGGCGGATAATTATTCGAAAGTGACTAAGTGATTCCTGCCAGAGTATTTTATAATAAGGTTTTGAATCACTCCGCGTTGGTTGAGTTCTCTGACTGAGCGGCGTAACTTGCCGACTAACTGTTGGTTGTCGTTTTTGGCGGACAGAAGTAACCATACAGGTTTAGTGCTGACAACGTACGGAGAGCCTAGCACCTGCCAATCATACCCCATGTTGCTGAGCTCATGATAGATAGCGACGGAGCCACCAATTAACGCGTCGACTCGACCTTTAAGCAACATGAGGACGCTTTGCCGGTAGTTTTTGACATTGACTTTAATGATATTACTATCTGAATCAAACTCTGTTGAATAACTTGCGTTCCTTACCGTTGCGACCTTTCGGCCGTGTAAATCAGAGAGGGATCGAATAACTAAGCTTGGTTTACCTACAATCACGTTACTGTCGGTATAAACGACAACGATTTTGTTCACATTCCCTTCCAGTTGTTTGTTGCTGTATAAGATTGATATATCGGTGCTACCATTTTTCAGCTCGAGCAAAATACGAGGGTAGGGTTTAAGTACGTTGATATAATTGATATTTGCGTTTTCCATTATCTCATTTGCAACTTCATAGAGCATCCCTTTGAGTTTGCCATCTTCATCGATAAATCCAGCTGGCGCGAAGCTAGGAGTGGAAATTTTCAATTCTTCTGCATTGAGGTTGTATGCGTTGACGGTTATGAGAGCGATAAATAAGCCAGCGCGCATGACTTTGTTTCGCCATGCTCTATTGCCGCGACAGTTTTGATCTAGGTGTTTACAAAAGGTCATGCTGATTAGCTCGAAATCGTGTTTAACGATTTAAGCATAGACCATCACACCTGACCGCTATTTCTTCGACTGGTTGGAATGCCCCTTAAATCGGGCGGTTATTATTTTGTCGTTTGGGGAGGTTAATGTCATGTCATAGATTGAATTTAAATTAATGTATTCCGTATTTTTTTTCCAAGTTTGCTAAGGTTCCATCGTGAATCATGTCGAGAAAAGCATCATCAACCCTATGGTGGTCTTTATATAACCAGCTTTGTTTAGAAACCCCAACTTTCGTACCTATGGGCTTACCGAGTACTCCATAGCGGACGATTTCACTGGATGCGGCGTACTTTGCAAACGAAACATTTGGCATCAAAACGTATTTGACGCGCTCTTTGCTAACGAGTTGAATCAGTTGCTCATCGGATTTCGTTACCACGACTTTGATTTTCCCCGCTTCTACAGCAGACGTATAAGCTTTACTGACATAATACCCATTTCGTATTGCGATTGTCTTACCAAATAAGTTTTCAATTCTTTGAAAATTAAATCGATTTTTCTCAAAACCATACAATCCCATACGTACAGTCATTACGGTCGAAGAAAGAAAATGGATGTGGTTAGCTCTGTCTTTGCTGAAAACAATTGGCATTGCGATGTGGATTTCTCCGGTCTTCATATTTAGGAGAAGGCGTTTTGCGGGTAGCGGGGTGATGATTATATCTACGCTCATCCTTTTGGAAATCTCACTCAAAATATCAACCAGAAAGCCCTGAGGTTTCCCCTCCGACTGATAGCAAAACGGCGGAGTTTTTTCGATGCAACTCGCTAAGATAGTCGATGCGGATGTGAAGTTGGCATAAAGCAAAATCGTTAAAGCGATTACCATTTTAGATCGATACATAAATGCCATAGTTTTGTTATCTGTTACCTAATCCTATCTCAGTATAACAAGTGGGATTGGAATCTGTGCAAACAGGTATTCCTAATGATCTTACAGCGTATTTATTCTATGTTGGATGAACAGAAGCGATAATTCCTCAGCACAAATAACACAATAAATTCAACGTAGGAGTGCCGCTAAAATTAGTTGCCTTGTTGTGTTAAACGACAATTAACAAAATCATGACATATTGACTATGGAAATGTAAAGGTTTGTAACCTATCATTCGCGCCCCTCAAATAATAGCATGCAGAACATTACTTAAGGCTTAACATGGCGAAAACGCTTGTGCTTTCGGACTCACTAGTTATTCATGATGGTGACTTGGTTCGAGTTTCCACTCAAAACCTTTATTTAGAATACAATCCAAACAATAAAAATGATGATGTAAAAGTCTACCTAAAAGGACTCAATAAGAATTCAGGGTTTCAAAAATTCATTGTCAAAATACTTGATAGTGGGAAAGTGAAACTTTATCAGAATACCCAATATCATACATCGGCAGGTAAATGGATTAGTGTGCTTGATACTATGGACGGGGGAGGCACCAAAACGGTTAATGGCCATAAAGTTGGCATTCGATATTTAGATGCACATCTATCCCCTAATACTTCTGAAACAGGGCGCGATCAAGAGCTGTCATTTATCCCACATGGTGGTAACGATGTCACCATAATGACGGCATCTAATGCTCATTTAATGCGTTATAGCAATCGCGTTGTAGCAGGAGACTCTACTGCTGGCGGTGGTCAAAAATATGATGACCTTAAATTCGAGATCCACCCAATTAATGAGAGTAAACCAATCCTTGTTCAGGATAGGTTGACTTTTAATCAATACTAAAATCTCTTTGGTATTCATCCAGATTACTTTATCTATCTAACGAAATATAAATAAGAAAATCATGTCAACGTCATCTAGTGTCTTCCAGTTAAGACACAGGCTCTCTGCGCGCCTAAAAAAAATAATAAAGAACGAAAAATTACTCGATAAGCAACTTAAAAGCTTTGATTATATTGTCTCTCGTCGCCAATTTTTGGGGGCTGCGGGAAAGCTGACTGCCCTTGCCGCTGTGGTAAATAGTGGCCTAGCACCTTCTGCTTGGGCAAATGAAAACCGTATCTATGAAGTGAAAGATCCCGCTTTACAGCTTACCGAAGAAGAAAAGACTCTGATGGCGCAGCCAGCAAGCATCACCCTATCTGGCGAACTTATTGATGACCAACTGTTATTGAAAACAGGTGGTGAGATTTCTAATTTTGAAGGGCATCATCACGTTGTTTATGGCGCTCACCCCATGCCATATGTTGAAACAGAGCAAGGTGAAGAGGTAGCCCAGCCAAACCCTATTCAGATGGAACTGATTTCGCTTGAACAAAGCGGATTCATCACACATAGGCATCGGAATTTGCAATCTGGGCACGGATATACGACGGATATAGTAGCGCCAATCTGGGCAGGGACTAAAGTAGAAGATTGCCGAAATTTTGCTTACAGCCACCCTAAAAATGGCTGGGTTGATGCTGAAGGGTACACCGTCGAAGCAATGATAAGTGTTCTTGTTTATAAAACAAACATGATGCAAATTCATTATCGTACCAAGAGAACCCTAGTAAAGCCTGGCGCGGAGACGGATATTAAGGACTCTGGTTGGCAAGCTTTTAATCATTATTTTGGTGTATTTAGTCATATATTGGTTGGTGACTATCCCTATATTGTGACGGCTGATGGCACGGGTAAAATGTGTGTCTTGACGTTTGGCGATCTAAGCGATGTGGCTAACGGTAGTGCTTGTCTCAAAATGTCGAACCCATATTCGCTAGAGCAGTTCTTCCCAGACAGTAAGATTTCCTACGACCAGTTCAATATGAAATGTGTCAAGTTAACTGAAGCTGACTACGCTACTGACACCTATACATTTACTTGGCTGCCAGGTGGAACAACTGGATGGGGGGACAACAACTCGGTGGCTTGGTCTTCTAAATCTGACCCGTATACTCACGATATCATCTATACGTGTCAAGACGACAATGGTCATCCTAGCTTAGTCATGATGCAAGGAAACAGTTCCTACAATGCAATTCGGTATACGACACAGAAATCTAGCGGGAGTGGCGCGCAATATTACAATAAGTTAGGCAAGCAACCAAGTAAACCTATAGCTAGCTCAATTAATGTGACGAGTTTAGTAAGAGGAACGGATCTTGAGGGTGAAGTCAAAACCCTTCACCGGCAGATCAATAACGATGGTCTTTATTCGATTGTTGCCCATTGCCAAAATAAAGATACCTATCGCTTGGGACAGTTTAGAGAGAGAGAAGATGACAGCTCTATTACTAGCTCGTTTGTTCCATCAAGCTATTTAAATCAAATAGGGTGTTTTGAATCTGAATTTTTAATGAATGGCGGGTATCTAAAACATCATTGGTATCCAGACAGTAAGAACTTACTTGGTGTTGCGGTGCCACCTATATCAAATGGTGAATACAGCGGAGTTACGTTCAAACAGCAGGGTAATGAACAAGTAACAACACTCGTTTCACAAGACAAGTATACCCTCACAACTCATGAAGAGCAGTTAGTGGTACCGATGTCGCAGGCTGAGATAGACGCCAATGTGAAAGCGGGCCAAAAACAGATCACAGATACTTTTTATCACGGTGAGCTTAACGTATTAGACAGCAATGGCTGTCCGGTGCCAGCCGGAGTGAAGGTAGAGATTCGCAGTTCACGCCCATGTCGCTTGATCGATAACCATCATGGGTATGCCCATACTGTCAGCCGTGAACACTCAGTGGTGATAGCAACCAACAGTATGGGCCGTGTGGTGGTGTCTTCGCGAGCCACAGACATGACAGCGCCAACTCTATACGCTCGCATTTATGCTGATGATAACTCTCTTGCTGGTGATCGCATTTTGCTCAGCACGAAAGGGGCTGATTATGATTGGTTTACGCTCAGTGCGGATGTTGATGCTAACAAGCGCATGGCGGATGAGAGCCATACAACGACTCAAAAGTTGCGTGACGCCAAGTTAATCGATGATAGTGTCCCCAATGAGCAGGCCAACGGCGTTGCCGAAGTGTTACGTGGTGCCGGACAGCAAATGTCTACGCGCAGTAACACGCCGCCAAGTTCCTCTATGCTGCGAGCAAGCAGTACTGCTTTCAAGGTAAACCCTCTGAACCAGATCAGCTATATCGCTGGTGCGAGCAATAATAAATTAATGGTTCAGGCGAGCGGAAGCTGGACGATTGACTTAGAGACAGGGGAAGTTGGTCAAGTCAGTTCTTCTAACTTGCAGGCTATGGCGCTAGGAGGAATATTCCACAGCATTGGTCACACTTTCAGCCATATCATTCACAGTATCGCTCATGGCGTGAAAGCGGTTATTAATGGTGTGGCACGAACCATTACCAAAGTCACCATGGAGTTTGGTGACGTGGTATCTGCCGCTTTTCATTACATCGAAAACGGTGTGGAAAAGGCCATTAAGTTTGTGATGGATACGGTTGAGCATATTGCTAAAACTGTTTACGCCGTGATGACCAAGGTGGCCAAGTTTATTGGTGATGTGGTTAAGGGAATTATCGCATTCATCAAACTATTATTGGAATTCGCGGATATTTTGGCACTGACACGCAGTGCTAAACGTTATATCAACCAACACATGGATCAGCTTTCTGGAGACTGTAGTCAAGCAGCCGCTCATATTAAAGGTGTTGTTGCAGGGCATGATAGCTCCGACACAAGCACAATTGATACGGTGGCTGATAAGGTTAGGCAGAGCACTTCTCCAAAGAACTCCAACTCTTCAGGCAATAGCTCTGTACATAATTACGCTTTAAATAAGTTTCATTCTGACGCAGAAAAGAACCCGTCGGGCGGCAAGAAATTACAATTGTCCATTCCTAGTCTTGGGGGGAATGACACTGAAGAAACGAGTGACTATCTCCAGCTCGGTGACAGCAAAAGCATAATAAGTTCGCTGATATCAATGATGGGAAAAGGGTTTAGCTTCGGTTGTGCCGGTGACATGTTGGTAGAAGCAGAAAAGCTGATTGCTGGATCCGCCGACTCTGTAAACGGGATTGTGGATTTGATGGCTGGCCAAGCTCAATCAACGGTTGACGGTATATCATCAATGCTGAAAACAGAAGTTCCTTTTATTGGTTGGTTGCTCAAGTTATTTGGCATAGATTTCACGATAGAAGATGTACTTTGTTTTGTCGGAGCGTTTGGTGCTCATACTATGTATGCAGCAGCTTTCGGGAAGTCTCTCCGCTCAGTTTATGGTAATGGGCCTAAACCCACTAATTTAGTTACTTTTTCTGAAGAAGAGGAAGAAGGTGGGGGGCTTGAAGATACATTAAAATACTTTTTCTACGTATTCGGCGCAGCGAATGTAATATGTGTTGCTCTAGATGTAGCGACGGAAGGTAAAGCGACGATTCCTAAGATTCTAATGACTTTTTGCCAATTGTGGACCAATTCCTGTGAAATGTTCATGATTGACACATCTAATTTACCTATCTCATTTAAATTGATGCCGCTTAGCAATGCTTTTTTATTGCTTATATCGGTATATGCTCGATTCCACAAGCATGAATCCACCTTCGCTAAATACAATATCGCTTGTTTGGCTATTAAAGTAGCGCTAGTTATAGATGCAGCTATCAAGTATAACGGTATTGAAGAAAAAGAAGAGCAGCACGAGGCGCAGAAGATTTTCGCTTGTACAGGGCTCGATGCATTAGTCAATATATTTGAAGCATTAGAGGCAACTTTGGGTGAAGAAGATGAAGAAGCAGCAATGTATATGGCTGTCGCCGCACTTGTCTTTGAGGCTGGCGCTTTTATGACTGCTGTTGCCTTTACAGAAGGGTGGGGGAAGTTGGGCTGAATGTAATTTGAATCCAAAGGTCAGTAAATGTACCGGCTGCGATTATTGCAATCGGTATGTCTATTCTAGATAAATGCTGTAAGAATATATTTTTAATTAAAGAGGAAATGAAAATGGGTGGAGTAAGTATTTGGCAATTGTTGATCATTGCATTAATTGTGGTCATGTTGTTTGGTACAAAAAAACTGGGCACGATTGGTAGTGATGTCGGCGCAGCAATCAAAGGTTTTAAAAAAGCAATGGGCGATGAAGAGTCTAAATCGAAGACAGGTTCTCAAACAAAAGATGCTGACTTTGAAGCAAAAAACCTGAACGCTAATCAGAACCAATCGGAATCTGATCTGACGGGCAAAAAAGATAAAGATCTTGCTTAATTATGTTTGATGTCGGTTTTGGTGAACTGGTATTAGTGTTTGTGGTCGCGCTTGTCGTGCTTGGTCCAGAACGCTTGCCTCATGCTATTCGCAGTGTGGCAAGGTTTGTAGCGACGGCCAAATCAATGGCGAACAATATTAAGCAGGAAGTCGCTGACGAACTTAACGTTCAGGAACTGCAGGAAAGCGTTCGTAAAGCGGAAAAGGTGATCACGGAAGACTTGTCTTCGCAGTTGAAATCTTCTTCTGATGAATTGAAGCAAGTCACGCAAGAGGTACAGCGTCCTTACGCTCGTCAATCTGGCAATCATCAATTACAAGCTAGTGAGCATGATTCTCAGTAACTTGTGACTGATATGCTGGCTATTAATGAGCCTATTTACGTCTTTTAGCTAAGGATTAGTGTTTCTCCATTACAAGCACTATGCAGAAAAAGCATAGTGCTTGGTTTTTTAGAGTATATAGTATGTCGTCTTCGGACAAGTCTCAGTCGTTACTTGACCACCTTATTGAACTGCGCAGCCGATTATTAAAATCGATAACCGCAGTGATGGTGGTATTTGTTGGTCTAGTGTATTTTTCCAATAATATTTATAATTTTGTTTCTGCCCCTTTAATCGATCGATTGCCTAGTGGGGCGAATATGATCGCGACAAGTGTGGCATCTCCATTCTTTACGCCACTCAAACTTACATTAGTGACGTCGGTATTTATTAGTGTGCCATTTATTTTATACCAATTATGGGCATTTATTGCGCCGGCGCTATACAAGCATGAAAGGCGCTTGGTAACGCCTTTATTAATATCAAGTTCACTGCTTTTTTATATCGGCGTGGCCTTCGCGTATTACTTGGTGTTACCCATTGTATTCCACTTTTTTACTGCTATATCGCTCGGTGGTGTGGAATATGCGACTGATATTACGAGCTACCTTGATTTTGTGTTGACTATTTTTATGGCCTTTGGCGTCGCGTTTGAAGTGCCAGTAGCCATCATTTTACTGTGCTGGACGGGTGTGACCACCCCGGATGCGTTACGTGAAAAAAGGCCGTACATTATAGTGGGCGCGTTTGTCGTGGGGATGTTTCTTACCCCGCCCGATATGTTGTCTCAAACTATGCTAGCAGTGCCGATGTGTTTTTTATTTGAAATTGGGGTGTTTTTTGCGCGCTTTTATGTGCAGAATGCTGAGCGGAAGAAAGAGAAGAATATGGCCTAGTATGGTGAAAGTTGGTAATTCACTTTCAATCAGATAGAATAGCCGGCCTTAAAACTTGTTCACTTTTTAGGCCTTATATTATGTCTTCTAGTTCATCTATGCGTTTGTTGCAGTCTTCAATTCATCCCGATTTGACCGATCTCAGTGGCAGTAGCTTCTATCGCAAAGCAGCGCGCGGCATCATTTTGAATGGAGACAATATCTTGATGCTCTACACTGAGCGTTACGATGATTATACCTTACCCGGCGGTGGCATTGATGAAGGGGAGGAGACGATTGCGGGGCTAATTCGCGAGCTGGAAGAAGAAACAGGTGCGAAAAACGTTCACGATATTCAGGCGTTTGGTATTTATGAAGAATACCGTCCTTGGTATAAATCGGATTACGATATCATGCACATGGAATCTTATTGTTTCGTCTGTCGCATTGATTCCGAATTAGGGGAAACCCGCTTGGAAGCGCATGAGAAAAATAATGGCATGAGACCTGTGTGGATGAATATTTTTGATGCGATTGCCCACAATGAGAAAACTATCGCTAATAGCAAGAAAAAAGGCATGTCGATTGAGCGGGAAACCTTTTTGTTAAAACGAATTGTTGCAGAGTTGCTTCCGGCAGATTTACAACAAGCGAGCTAAGAGCAGGGCTCTGGATTCAAGGCCAGAGTATCCATTTTTCGCTAGGTAAGGTTGAGGCTAGCTTATTCAATCAAGCACGTTCACTTTATGGCGTGATGACAAGTATACAGAAATGAAGTTTACCTCGGCTTGTTTGCATACGCCCCTAACTTCGAGAGGGTTAGGGCAGTTTATTCCCCATAAAAACTCTACAAGTGATCTTTCCTGAGCAGGTTTTCCACAGCGACTTCGTTGTGTCTATCGCTCTATTCCTACCGAGATCTCTCTTTTACTATTTGTTACAAACACCGCTATTGCGAATCACCTCTGTGAGTGATTTACTGTTGATCCCTAAGTAATAGAGGTAAAAAAACTTAAATGGACGACCCCGATAGTCGACTGACCATTTCTCCGGCTTCTTCATCCGAGGAGGCTATTTTATGTTAGAACTTTTCATGCAACCCGAGACTTGGGTTATCTTTGCCACGCTTTTCGCACTGGAAGTTGTACTCGGTGTCGATAATGTTGTGTTCATTTCCGTACTTTGTGAACGCTTGCCCGCTTATCAAAGAAAATTAGCCCGTAACTTGGGTATTTCATTAGCTGTTATGGCGCGTATCGTACTGGTTTTTTCTATCTCGTGGGTCATGTCACTGACACAGCCTCTGCTAGAAATTATGTCAGCGAGCTTTACTGGTCGTGATTTGATTATGATCGCTGGTGGTGCGTTCTTGTTGATGAAAAGTCTCAAGGAGCTGTGGTCTTGGCTAGCACACCATGAAGACACACATTCTACTCACCTCCGAACTGGGCTTGCAGTCGTATTGCTACAGATTGTGGCTGTCGATGCCGTGTTTTCAATGGACTCGGTGATTACGGCTGTTGGATTGACGAGTGAAGTACCTATCATGGTTTTAGCGATCTTGTCTTCGGCGGTGGTCATGATATTGACAGCAGAGAAGATCAATAACTTGGTCAGCCGCTACCCTGGCTTTAAAACACTGGCGCTGCTGTTTTTAGTGCTACTTGGTGGGCTACTGATGGCCGAAGGTTTTGCTATTCACGTTAACAAAGGGTACGTCTATTTCGCGATGGCCTTTGGTATTGTACTGGAGTTGTGCCATATCCGGCTTAAGAAAAAACAATCCGCGTATAGTAAACATGGCAGGCTGGTATGAGTAGTGCAGCTTACTACGGTAGTACAGAAGCTTTACTTAAGGACTTTGAAACAACCAAAATCGCCGACGCTGAAATATATGATTGCTCCAAGAAATGAACGAGGTAAGAAAATTTTAGAGCTTTATGTTGAAGGGACTAAAGAAATATATATGAACGGTCGGTTGCATGAGATATTTAAAGTTAACAATCTCACTCCTCCCAACCTTGACAAATTATTTCAGAATTAATTGTGGAATCGTCACAGCTAACTCACTTTTGACTGTCCTACTAAGTAGGCAACTACTGCTCCTTTCCTGTTCAGTCCTACAACGTGATGGGCTTATTAAAGCTAAGTTTGGCCGGCTTAAGGTAATCCGAAAAATCGGCTAAATTAACTACGCTACATGAGTTGGGTTAACCACTTAAGGAATTAGCTTATATGTATAGAGATCTAGGGTCTTACCAATCCCTGCTATCCTAATATTATAAACCCTGAAATATGTAGGTACTGAGGCGTTACCATGAGTAGAAAGAAAATAATTTGGATCTCTTTCAGCGTAGTTCTTATGTTGATCATTGGCTTTATGGCACCAATTGCATCCCGTTTGCCTATTGCGCAAGCAGACCGAATCGACGGAAAGAATCTTGTCGGTATCGACGCAGGAGGCTCATTTACATGGGTTATTCCCACCCAGACGGGGGTTGCCTTAATTGATTCTGGATGGGATTCGGACGCAAAGGCGCTGAAGGAAGAAATTGGTGATCGGAAAGTGCATGCAATTTTAATTACACATGGTCATTTTGACCATACCGGAGGGTTACCTTTCTTTCCTGACGCCGTTGTCTATATTGCTCCCGGCGAAGGGCCACTCCTAAAGGGCGAGGCTAAAGCAAAAGGGTGGATGGCAAGAATGTCTACTTTTATGATGAGTCCACAACCTTATTCACCTCGGCACTTGAAAGAATTCAAAGACGGAGATGTGATTGAAATAGACGGAGAACAATTCAAGGCAATTCATATGCCCGGACACACGCAAGGGAGTGCAATGTATCTATGGAAAGATGTACTCTTTACAGGAGATACCATTGTAGGTCGTGGCGGTTATGTTAATGAAATCCCTAAACCTACATATGCTGACTACAATGCCGTTCGTGGCAATGTGTCCCAAGTACTCGTATATCCCTTTGACAGGATTGCGGATGGGCATGTTGGTTTGCATATGAATGCTTACCAACAAGTGAAGGTTTATCTTGAGGAGTGATATGATACATTTCACGTTATTTAAAGCGCAACACCCGCTAACGGGGTGGCTATTGTTGCGCTTCTTCAGGCTAAAATTATCCGTTGATAACTTTGTATGAGTGGAGGTTATACACACTCTATATTGGAATTTAGAGTGCGTATGACTCGTTAATATCTGCTATTTGTTTGCCTAGTTTTTTGGCTTCAAGAAAGTGGCGACAGGCCAGAATAGTAAAGACTATCACATCGACGCCAAAGGGTTACCTGGAAGTCAATTAGTCTAGCTAAGTTATCTTCAGTCTTTGAATAGAAACGATTAACAAGGATAGTATGAAAATGCTTAGGCTAAGAGGTAGCAAACCATTGCTTTCAAAATACACACTAATGATAGAGACAAAAGATGTAAAAATGAAAATGAACGCACTAAATAGTCCATTAGAGACACCGGCCATTTGGGGGAATAGGGACAAGGCAAACGTCATATTTGAAGTCAGTAGCATTCCAATAACCATATAAATGATAGAAATTGGTATCATTATTAGGTAAGTAGATAACGGAAAAAGCGCCCCAAATATGAGGAAGGAAAGGCTCACTATAGTCAGGATTGCCAAGCCAACTTTCAACCTTAATTCCAGAGAATACTTCATCAAATAACGATTGCCAAGGCTTCCAATTGAAAGTGAAGCGCCTAGTGCCAAAGCTAGGTATCCATATTCGACTGAAGAGAAATGTAGGTTGTTTTTTAACAAAAACGGTGATGTGGAAATGAATAGTATTATAATAGAATAAAGTAATCCGTTGGTGACGGCTGAAACAGTAAAATCTCGGTTAGTCAATATTGATGTATACTGGCCAACGATAGATTTAACATTGAACTTGTGATAGTTTTGTGTGGTTTCAGGTATATTGATCATGATCAATGTGAATACTATGAGCGTGTAACAAAACAAGAAATAAAAGCTTGCCTGCCATCCAAAATAATGGACTAAATAGCCACCAATAAAAGGTGCAATAACAGGGCCTAGCGTCCAGCTAAATGCCACATAGGTCATTATTTTCTGAAATTCTTTACCAGAAAATAGGTCAGAAATGACCGAACGCATCGGTACGATCATCATAGCAGTCATTGCCCCTTGTAAGAATCGCAAACCAGTAACTTGTTCTATTGATGACGCGTGTGGGATAAGAAAACTCACCAATAAATACGTTGTTGTCGCAAGTGAAAAAGGTTTTTTTCGACCAAAACTATCAGAAATCGACCCAGCGATTAATTGCATCAGCCCTAAGCCAAAAATATAAGATGTAATAGATAGCTGCACAGAGCTGTCTGAAACATCAAAGAAATTTTTGATATCTGGTAATCCCGGAACAAAGATATCAGTACTTAGTCCTGATAATGGCACCACGAATATTATCAACAAAGCCATAAAGTACTTATTTGTTATCGATTCTTTTTTCGGAAGCGTAGTTGAAGTTGTAGTCATATTGTAAGCCTTTCTAATAAATATCGAGTCAGAACGTCCTTACTTTAGCTACCTACAACATATAAATGTAAAGGAACTACGAGTTAACTGTTTGTGTCGATTATTGTCAGTTTATATCTAGTGATATAACCTTCAGAACAAAGTTATACCTGTAAAAATAATCCATTATTTATTTTTCCTGAATAGCCACCTGGGGTATAACTAGAACAACTTCTATTGCGGTTATCTTCTAGGGGCGATACGGAGTGTTCATATATAATACTGCATTTTAGCTAATATTATTGTTGGTGACAGAATCTATAAGTTCATTGACTATACTTTGATTAGGTGTCTATGGATTCAAACGATACGTATTTTGTACACATCGGAGTCTAGGCTAAATTGTATTGTCACCCAACTAGTTGAAATGGAAACCTAACGATCTCCTTCCATGTTTTACTTTTTAATTTAATTTAGCTGCTAGTACATCGGCCATTGAAATATCTGGTGCTTTCGAAAACCATGTGTCTGCCGTGCTCAGCAGGGTCTTCACAATATCACCGTTCAAGTGACGTTGGCGTCCTTCTTTGTTGACAAAAGTATCGAAAATCCCAAAATGGGTATCACTTATTTTAAAAGCAAACCAAGTGATAGTTCCTGATTCTTGGTTTGCAATCTCAATGAGGCTTTTTAACAAGGCTTCCATATCATCAGAATATTCTGGTTTTACTTCAATTTTTCCTAAAATTGCTTTATTTACCTGTATCATGAGTGTTGTCCGATGTTCGTTAAGGAGTTGTCTACTATAAAGCAATACCCTGAATATAAAAAAGGGCAAAACCAGACAGAAACCGTGCGTAACTCGCCAAGTTATAGCTTTCCTACGACAACTGGTTTGTAGGTCGTGATGCCAAGTGGTTGATTCAGTAATAGTACTCTCTTTCAATAAAAGTACCGATTACTGTTCTGGTCAACTAAAGTGGACCTAATGAGTTAGACACTACCCCCTCATTTATAAGTGAAGGACCTGTGGTTATACCTGAATTTAACTAGCTTGAGTCATGACTTACAATCAGATTTTAACGTGGCGGATTGAGGTGCTTTGGCACATTTTTCCTAAAATAAATGTTTTGGATATAAATTATTATGAGTAGTCATACCTTGGTTATTATGGCCTTCAATAAAGCGTTACCCTCGGCTTTGATGGGAATTGCTGACATGTTGGCAATTCCCAATCTCTGCGATATACACTCTCCACTCAATTCTGAAAAAGGCCCTGATGAAGGTAACAAAGTGTCTGATTTATGGGAGCCAAGGATTGTCATCGCAAGTCTGGATGGCCGCGATATCGTCGATGGACAAGGTAGAACCTTTAAGCCTGATTGCGCTCTTCAGGATATTGATCATTGTCACGGAGTTTTGATTCCCGGATTTGCGACTTGTGCCAAGGGCCTGCCTCCGAATCAAATGACCGATGGGGCTTGTCAAAGTTGGCTAAAACGTCAATATGAGCACGGAGCATTATTAGGTGGTTCCTGCAGTGGTGCATTTGTATTGGGTGAAGCCGGGTTGCTTAATAAACGGCGTTGCACTACTACTTGGTGGCTACATTACGAGCTGACTAAGCGCTTCCCTTTGGCCAATACTGCTTGGGGGAGTTCATTAATTCAAGATGGCAATATCATAACTTCAGCGGGCCCGCTATCTTGGGCCAATATTAGTTTACGACTAATGCGCTCCTTGGCGGGTTGTAATGTGGCCAATCGAGCCGCAGATTTTGCGGTGCTGGACACGATACCTAATTCTCAGGAGCGCTATATACTTCAAGGGCACTTGACGTCGACAGATCCATTTGTCCTTCATGCAGAACAAAAAGTTCGGCAGAATTTGAGCCAAGTATTAAATACAGTTGAGTTGGCCAGTATCTTGTCTGTGTCTGAGCGAACCCTACACCGTCGATTAAAACAGTTGACGGGAGAATCGCCAAAAACATTTATGGACCGTATCCGCATGGATATGGCAAAAACCTTACTCTACACAAACAATGAGAAAATTAGCAGTATTGCTTTAGATCTAGGTTATACCGATGAATCAGTATTCCGTCGTCTTTTTAGCAAGCAGGTTGGTATGAGCCCATCAGAATATCGAAGCTGGCAGAGGCAGCGCCAAAATTGAGGTATCCAATTCTATTGTGGACTCCGTTGCAAAGTTAGCCATGTGAATCACACTGATTAAAAATAGCAGCAGGAGCTAATGATGCCTGACTTCAAAAGTCGCCATTTTACTGGCGACATCATCTTATGGGCGGTGCGTTGGTACTGTAAATGTGATGCAGATGTTTCGCAAAGGCCAATGCAAATTTTAGATGTATGCTCGAAGCATCTAGGAGAAATACGCCTAATAGAAAGCCAATTTAGCTTCTAATCTACAAATTACCTGTAAAATCAGCTCTTCGCTAAACTTTGCAACGGAGCTATAATTACTCGGAAAGAACTTTAGTAACCCAATCAGAGAGGGGAGTATGTCAACAGTGATATACTCTCCGTTTCCTCATTCAGCATAACGTGATTTCCCCTAGATTATTTCACCAGAATTAGAGGCGTATAAATATTATTTCTAGTTCATTCCTGTCCAAAAATGTACTAGCAAAGGCTGATTTTGTGTGTGTTCACCGAACGATTTTTTGTACATCGATATGGCGTTGTTGCCCAAATCGATTGAACCTTTTTCCATCCTTACGATCTGATCTTTTGAGAATGATTGTTGGGATACAAAAATGGGTAAGTCGAAAGCTAAAATCACGAACTGGAGAGCATACAACCAAGCACTCTGTCAGCGTGGCGGGGTTACTTTTTGGATTGACGATTCAGCGGTGAAAGCCTGGAAATGTATGACCCATCACGGCAAGAGAGGTCGAGGGTTTCAATACACCGACACGGCGATTGAAACCGCCCTAATGATAAAAGGTATCTTCTCTCTCCCGCTTCGTGCTC
>NZ_JAKJTA010000023.1:0-57427 GCF_050337555.1 Vibrio profundum | reverse complement strand
GTGTAAGTGCTGCGAGGCATTGAGCTAACCTGTACTAATTGCCCGTGAGGCTTAACCATACAACACCTAAGGGGTTTTGTGGACTCAAAGCCAAGAACGAATTGAATGTGTGATGAACTTTTAAAGCCAGCTTTCCGAATTTAAGCATTTGCTTGGCGACCATAGCATTGTGGACCCACCTGATTCCATGCCGAACTCAGAAGTGAAACGCAATAGCGCCGATGGTAGTGTGGGGTYTCCCCATGTGAGAGTAGGACATCGCCAGGCTTACTTTAGGTCTTCATCTTYTAGAAAAAGATGAAAGCCAAAACCTGAATAAAGCAATCTAACCATAAGACTTTATTTAGGGTAACAATATCACTGCGGAGTGGTAGTTCAGTTGGTTAGAATACCGGCCTGTCACGCCGGGGGTCGCGGGTTCGAGTCCCGTCCACTCCGCCACTTATTTAGAGCATCACCTCTTAAAACTGAGATAGGGGTGTAGCTCCAATTGGCAGAGCAGCGGATTCCAAATCCGCGTGTTGGGAGTTCGAATCTCTCCACCCCTGCCATTAATTCTAAGCGCTAGCAGAAATGCTGGCGCTTTTTCGTATGCGTAGAATAAAAATAATCTCAGAAAATTCAAGACGATTATAAAAAATCCCAAACTGAAACGATCCTTAAGATCCCCGGCCACGTTGGGCTCAATAGGGTCGATGTCTGGTTCCAAGACGAAGCGAGATTTGGTCAACAAAACTCAACGACACACATTTGGGCAGAGCGGGGATCGAGGCCAAGAGTGGTGAAACAGCAGCAATTTGAGTATGCCTACCTCTTCGGTTCAGTCTGCCCAAGCAGAGGAATAGGTGAAGCTATGGTCGTCCCTTTGGTCAATAAAACCGTGATGATTGAGAATTTGAGACAGATCTCTCTTAACACGGAGAGTGGAAGACACGCCGTGGTCATTATGGATGGAGCGGGTTGGCATGCCGACGGCGTAGCCGGTGAATTTGAGAATGTGACCATTCTCAAACTCCCCCCTTATTCACCAGAGCTCAACGCCATAGAACAAGTTTGGAGCTGGCTGAGACAACGCTGTTTGGCCAACCAAAGTTTTCTCGACTACGACGATATTATGGAGCAAGTTTGTGAGGCGTGGAACAGGTTTCTACCCTGTTCGAAATGTGTTCAAGGGAGTGGATTGATCTGACCAGTTAATTTTACAGATTGGTATTAGTTCTCGCAAAGACGCTGGTAATCCTCTTCATTTACTGGGTGGTAAACGTTGAGCCTCCCACTACGACCACCACCGTAATTCCACCACATCTGTTTATTAAATGTCATGTTGCCAAGTTCAGCATGGAAGAAAGAAAATTGCCTCTGCTCACATTGTTCAACTGAATTGCATTGCCAGTAGCGCTCGAAGCTTGGTGAAATTTTTTGGAAGTGCTCGACACGGTTTTTTAATTTTTGGTCCTGACTGCATAGGGCTGAAGTCGTACGAAGAATCCCCGTTAAACGGGATAAACGTTCTTCAAGATCAAATTTGTGATCTGCGGTAATGAAACGTTGCCAAGTAGGGTGGGTGATCGTTAGATAAATATAGTTCTTTGATTCTTCGGGTAGCGTATTGACCTCGACACCACACATGCGCCTAAAGCTCTGATTACATTCGATGATGTCGAAGTGATCGTTGATAAGTAGTGCGGGTAACGGGTTCATTTTGGTTAGCATTCGACGCGTCTCTGTGGTGATATTCTGACAAGCCTTTTTGATAGGTTTCTGGTTTTGATTGGATAACTCTTGAAGGTATTGCTTCTCTGGAGGAGTTAAGCGTAGTGCTTGGCTAAGAGAGTTCATCGCTTCATATGAAATACCAGCTGCTTTCCCTCGTTCAATCTTGCTGTACCAAACCACGCTAATCCCTGCTATTTCTGCGACATCTTCACGCCTAAGACCAGGAGTGCGGGATCGTTTAGATCGCGACAATCCAATAACTTCCGGAGTTAGACTTTCCCTTTTGTGGCGTAAAAAATCGCCGATCAATTGCAAATTGTCACTAGCCATAGGTTGACCCTGATACTTGTTATACGTGTTTAATTGGTTTCTTGTTTGAGGTTATTAAACTCGCATAATAGCGGTATGTTGTTAAGTATATTAAAGGCTTATTTTGAGTTCTTCTAATCATTCTCTTTCTTCTTCCGCATTATTGCTTTTGGTCGCGGGGCAATTGTTACCACAAATCGATTTTTCTATTGTTAACGTTGCCTTGGATGTTATGGGTCGCTCACTGAATGCTGGGGAATCTGGTCTAATATTGATTGTCGCATTGTATGCTCTGAGCTTTGCGGCGTTGATTGCTACTGGAGGTCGTTTAGGTGATCGCTATGGGCGAAAAAGAGTATTTTTATTTGGAGTATTAGGGTTTGGGGTCGCCTCTGTGCTTTGTGGAGGTGCGCACTCGCTAAGCATGATGTTAGTCGGGCGTATTTTGCAAGGAATATGTGGCGCTCTGCTGATGCCGCAGATACTTGCTACTATTCATGCTTCCCTAAGTGGTGAGCGACATGCTCGTGCCGTCGGTATTTATACATCGGTAGCTGGGTTAGCCGTTGCCGTTGGTCAAGCCTTAGGAGGTTGGTTGGTGTCGGCTGATCTGATGGGTATGGGGTGGCGAATGGCGTTTTTTATTAATGTACCTATATGTTTGCTTATTATAGGCATTGGCGTTGTTGTCATTCCCGAATCGCGAGCTGAAAGCAACCAGAGTATGGATTTGGGCGGTATTACTTTGTTTACTCTTGGATTGCTTTGTTTACTGCTTCCCGTCAGTTTGGGCCAGCGCTGGCCAGAGTTGTGGTGGTTATTGGCGGCTATTATCCCTTTATGGAAGGGGCTATATACGATTGAAAAGGGAAAAGAAGCTAAGGGAGGACAGCCACTTTTCCCTCCTTCCTTATTTAGAACTCCGGGTTTTAGAACGGGTCTATACGGGGTGTTTGCGGTTGCTTTTACTTACGCTGGTTTCTTATTCGTAGTGGCTTTTTGCTTGCAGAGTGAACTGACCTTTCGTCCATTTCAGTCGGGCAATACCTTTATCTCGTTAGGGGTTCTATTTTTCTTTGGCTCTCTGGTCAGTAAACATTTGGGAAGGAATCTAGGGGATCACCGTAGCTTCACATTAGGTGTATGCATCACTACGATGGGCTTTGTATTGACCACAGGGCTGTTTTGGCTGTTTAAGAAGGTTTTAGGAGTCGAGGATCTCATTGCCGCGATGGGGCTAGTCGGCTTAGGAAATGCGCTAATGATCACCTCGGCATTTCGTATTGCGCTTGCGAACGTTTCCCAGAGCTATGCCAGCTCGGCTAGTGGGGCTGTGGTCACAATGCAACAGAGCTGTTTTGCTCTTAGCACGGCATTTACAGGTATGTTATTTTCAGTAGCACTGAAGCTTGGCTATTTAATTGCCATCTCTATTTGTATCGGTGTGTTGGCTACTTTACTGACTGTGATTGGCGTTTCTATTTATTCCAATCGTCCAAACGCTTTAGCGAGGCCGCTGGATCTGTCAAGCAAGGTGTAGTTGAGGAAGGGACAGTGGCGTGAAATACCTGAGTCACGTTCTCGTTGATACATGCTTTTGGTTCTATAAAGAAGAGAAACCGGATAGCAGTCGGTAGCCTGCTATCCGGTGAGGTATTAGTTGATTAACAGAGTCGCTAGCCCCAAAAAGGCGGATAGACCGACAACATCTGTCACTGTGGTCAGTGCCATTCCGCCTGCAAGTGCAGGGTCGATTTTCATCTTTTTAAGCATGATGGGTAGCGTCACCCCGGCAATCCCAGCGACAAATAGGTTGGTGAGCATTGCCGCAGATATGATGCTGCCAAGTAGCCAGCTACCTTTCCAAGCCACCACAATCCCACCGATGATAGCCGCCCAAATGATGCCGTTCAAAAAACCAATTGCGGCCTCTTTGTATAGCAGTTGTTTTTTATTGCTGTCACCGATTTGACCGAGTGCCAACCCCCGGATCACTAATGCCACGGTTTGGTTACCTGCAACCCCACCCATGGATGGCACTATCGTCATCAGTACTGCGATTGCGGCCATTTGTTGTAGCGTGGCTTCGAACATGTTGGATACTGATGCCGCTGCAAGTGCGGCAAGAACGTTTGCCCCTAGCCATATGCTTCGCTTACGCGCTGATTTGACTACAGGTGCGAAAGTATCTTCATCATCGTCCATCCCGGCAAGGCTCATCATGGTATGTTCGGCATCTTCACGGATCACATCGACGACATCATCAATGGTGATTCGGCCAACGAGAAACTGATGTTCATCGACAACAGGAGCAGAGATCCAGTTACGTCGTTCAAATAGACTCGCGATGTCCGTATCTTTCATGTCCACCGAAATAGCTTCATCGGCGTCGTCCATAACTTCACTGACTTGTGTATCAGGCTGAGTTGTGAGCAGCGTGGTCAACGCCAAATTGCCGATTAAGCGATCTGCTTGGTCGATAACATATAAGGTGTCTGTAGCCTCAGGGAGTTCACCTTTAATCCGTAAGTAGCGCAATACCACATCAATGTCTACATCACTTCGGATAGTGATGACATCGGTATTCATGAGCCCGCCTGCGCTATCCTCAGGATAAGACAGTGCGGTTTCAACTCGCAGTCGCTCATCCGTATCCATTTTCGCTAGCACTTCTCTGGATACTTTATCGGGCAGGCTACGTAAGACGTAAGCTACGTCATCGGTATCCATCCCTTCTGTCGCTTCGGCCAGTTTCTCTGGCGCCATTTTTGAGACCAAGTCATCTTTGACGTCTTCGTTTAGTTCGTCAAGAGTCTCACCATAATCTTCGGGATCGGTAAGTTGCCAGAGTACTTTACGTATCTTCCGTGGTGAGGCTTCGAGCAACAGTGCTATGTCTTCTGGCTCCATATCTTGGAGCTGCTTACGGACGTGTACAAAGCGGCCATGCTCGAGGGCGTCGGTGATTTCTTGGAGGGTCAGGTGGGCTTTATCAAACTCGATTTGTTCTGCCATTGTCTCCCTCTAGCGGTATGATTTACGATGTCAGCATAGTAACGTAATTTAGAACTTTGTTTAATAGTTGGTTGTGCTAAGAGCGGTCCGGCATTGCGTCGTAGCGAGAGACGAAGCGTTATTCGTCTTCTTGGAATTTGTCTTCAATCAGAGAGCAGATTGCAATCAGAGCTTTGCTTGCGTCGTGACCTTCAACGTTAATCGTCACGGTTTGATTTTGGGATGATTCAAGCATAAGTAGGCCCATCACACTGTCTGCTGTCGCTAGTTTACCATCTTGATTTTCTATCGTGATCAAAGCATTAAATGACTGGGCGAGTTCGACGAGTTTGATGGCTGCTCGCGCGTGCAGGCCGAGTTTATTGCGGATGAAAACCGTTTTGCTAGAGCGCATATCTTCCATGATTAAGATGCATGTTTCTCAAGAGATGTGTGACGGATCTGCACTTGGTGACCAAGGGCAGTAAAATATTCACCAATTTGCTGTGTTAAGTAAACGGAGCGGTGTTTGCCACCTGTACAGCCAATGGCGACAGTGAGGTAGCTGCGATTATTTTTTTCCAGTAGAGGTAGCCATTGCTCGATAAAGCGTTGGATCTGAACTCGAAGCTTTATAACTTCGATATGGCATTCCAAATATGTTTTTACTGGGCTGTCCAATCCGGTGAATGGGCGCAGTTCAGGTTGCCAATGTGGATTGGGCAAAAAGCGCACGTCAAACACATAATCGGCATCTTGGGGCAGGCCATATTTAAAGCCAAACGATTGAAAGACCATAACGAGGTTTTGCCGTTGTCGACCTTCTACGTACATGCGGACGTTTTCACTGAGATCGTGCAGAGATTGCTGGCTGCTATCTATGACTAAGTCGGCACTTTCTTTGATTGGCGATAGAATGTCTTTTTCGAGCTCGATGGCTTGTGCTAATGATAATTTGCTTTCATGCTGGGAAAGCGGGTGCAATCGGCGGGTTTCACTATAGCGTTTAAGCAGAGCATCTTGAGTGGCATCCAAAAATAAGATATTGGTGCTGCTGTCTTTTTTTAGACGCTCAATCAAAGTTGAAACAGACGACGGATCCTTAGGCAGATTGCGAATGTCGATACTTACCGCGACGTTTTGTTTTCCGCCGCGTACTGATTTGACGAAAGACTTCAATAAATCGACAGGCAGGTTATCGACACAATAGTAGCCGATGTCTTCTAGTGCTCGTAACGCGACACTTTTTCCGGCACCAGATTGGCCGCTAATGACAACTAAACGCATGGTATGATTGGTTATCCGTTGACGATGATACTGTAGAGTTCTTGATCGCTTTGCGCGCTACGTAGCTGCTTAAGCGTTCCCTTGTTATTGAGCTTTTCGGCCATGCACGAAAGTGTTTTTAGGTGCTCTTTGCACTGAGCATCAGGAACGAGTAAGGCAAAAAGTAAATCGACAGGTCGGTTGTCGATGGCACCAAACTCTATTGGTTGTTCGCACTGTAATAATACAGCAATGGCGTGATCGCTTGATGTCATTCGAGCATGGGGAATAGCAATGCCATTACCAATGCCGGTGCTGCCCATTTTTTCTCGGCTTAGCATACACTCGAAGAGCTCAGTGGCATCTTGACCCGTATGACATGCCACGATCTCGCTGATCATTTCCAAGGCTCGTTTTTTACTAGTACATTGGACTGCACTTTTAGTGCAGTCCAATGAGAGTACATCGCTTATTTGCATAGTTAGTGGCTACTGAGTTTTTCTTTGTGTTTGTTGAGTTGGCGTACAAGTTTATCAACTAAAGCATCAATTGCTGCATACATATTTTCGTCTTCAGCGGTTGCGTGGATATCACTCAAGTTGACGTGTAACGTGGCTTCTGCAATCTGAGTTACTTTTTCTACACGCAATACAACTTGGACGTTGTTGATATGGTCAAAAAATCGCTCGAGTTTTTGAAACTTCGTACGTACATAGTCCTGCATTGAATCGGTAAGATCAACATGGTGGCCATTAATATTGATTTGCATAGACTTTCCTTCTCTGTTGGTGTCCTATAAAAGGCGTTTACGCTGACTCGAAGGAGATATACCTAACGACTCTCGGTATTTTGCGATGGTACGCCTCGCTACCTGAATCCCTTGGTCAGCTAAAAGCGCTGCAATTTTGCTGTCACTCAGTGGCTTTGCCGAGTTTTCAGCCGCGACGAGCTTTTTGATAAGCGCGCGTATTGCAGTAGATGAGCATTCACCTCCGTTGTCGGTACTGACATGACTGGAGAAGAAATACTTTAATTCAAAGATCCCTCTTGGGGTATGCATAAACTTCTGGGTGGTGACACGAGAGATAGTGGACTCGTGCATGTCAACGGCAAGCGCCACGTCGTTTAATACCATAGGCTTCATGGCTTCTTCACCACGTTCAAAAAATTCGCGCTGGTGCTCTACAATACATTTAGAAACTTTTAGAAGTGTTTCATTACGGCTCTCTAAGCTTTTGATCAGCCATTTGGCTTCTTGCAAATTAGAGCGGATATATTGGCTATCTGAGCTATTGCCTTTGCCTAGCACAGCGTATTGTTGGTTAACCTTAAGCTTTGGAATACTATCTGGGTTGATGGTCACTAACCATTTACCATGATCTTTAAATACAGAGACATCTGGAATGACATACTCCGCATGATCAGCGGTAATTCGATTACCAGGCCGTGGATCAAGCTGCTGGATCAGTTTTAGCGCTTCACGCAGCTCAGTTTCTTTGAGCTTAGATTCTTTGGTGATTTGTTTGTAATCTCGATTGCCCAGTTGATCGATATGATTATTTAAAATCAGTTTCGCTTCGACTAACCAAGGGGTGTCTTCGGGAAAAGCGGCTAACTGAAGCAATAAGCAATCTTGTAGATTAACGGAGGCGACTCCGACAGGGTCAAATTGCTGAATGCGTTTTCTGACTGCTTCAATTTCATCTAACTCTATTTCATCGAGGCTGAAGCTGTCGAGAATATCCTCAGGAGAGACAGTAAGGTAGCCGTAGTCGTCAATCGCATCGATAATGGCGAGGGCGATGGTTCTATCGGTTTCCGAAAATGGAGTGAGATCTAATTGCCAAGTGAGATAATCCTGCAAGGATTCGGTGGTCTCTCCTTGGTAAATCGGCAGGTCGTCATCTAAAGCTAAGCCTGTGCTGCCTGTATTGGCGCTGTAGACATCATCCCAAGTGGTATCGATTTCTAACTCGTTGGATATCTCTGATTTTTCAATCAATTCGGAGCTATCAGCAGCTTCTTTTTCGCTAGGCTCATCGGCAGGTTCTGCGGATTCTTTGTCTTCTGGCGCTGGCTTATTTTCCAAGGCTTGGGCTTCATCGTTGGACTCTTCAACGTCAAGCAAAGGGTTTGAATCGAGTGCATCTTGGATTTCTTGTTGCAGATCCAGAGTCGACAGCTGCAACAAACGTATTGCTTGTTGCAGTTGAGGCGTCATTGCTAACTGTTGACCTAGCTTGAGTTGTAATGAAGGTTTCATTCAGTATTACTAACCTTTTATTCTGCTAACTTCTACTGAGCTACTGTTTAATCATAGACGGAATTGTTCACCCAGATAAACTTGTTTTACGTGCTCATTATTGAGGACATCCGAAGGTGTCCCTTCCGCAATTAAGTGACCTTGACTTACGATATAGGCTTTTTCACATACATCAAGGGTTTCACGTACGTTGTGATCGGTTATCAATACGCCTAGGCCACGATCTCTAAGGTGTTCAATGATCTTTTTTATATCAATAACAGAGATGGGGTCAACCCCTGCGAAAGGTTCGTCCAATAAGATAAACTGTGGGTTGGCAGCCAGAGCCCGTGCAATCTCTACCCGTCGGCGCTCTCCTCCTGATAGTGCCATACCTGCACTTTGACGAATGTGCTGTATATTGAATTCTTCCAATAAATCTTCCAGTTTGTCTTGTCTCTGCTCTCGAGTAAGCTCATTCCGTGTCTGTAAGACCGCCATAATGTTGTCTTCTACCGACAGTTTACGGAAGATAGAAGCTTCTTGCGGTAGATAGCCGATGCCGAGCCTAGAGCGACTATGCATGGGTAAGATACTGATGTCATTGTCGTCGATCAATATTCTGCCTTCATCGCGTGCGACTAAGCCAACAATCATGTAGAACGAGGTGGTTTTGCCTGCACCGTTTGGTCCAAGGAGTCCAACAATCTGGCCGGACTCAACTTGGATACTCACATCCGAGACCACTTTTCTATTTTTATAACTTTTTGCTAAATGCTCTGCTTTTAATACGGCCATAGTTATTTCTGCTGTTGCATCGCCTGTGGTTGAATAATGGTGGAAACTCGATCGCCTTGATCTTTACCATCAGCAATCAATGTTTGTGAAGATATCTTGTAGCGAATCTTATTGCCTTTGATCACACTGTCATCTTGAGAGAGCTTGGCTTGATCTATCATGGTGAGCTGATCGTTCGCCATGCTGTAGTACAACTCTTTAGCTTCGCCATACAAGGTCTTGCCATCGTCAGTCAGCTGAGAGAAAGTCGCAGGATTGCCGAAACCTTCAATATCTTTTATCGCACTGGTTTTAGGATCTCGGTAGACGATGACTTTGTCAGCATGAATATTAATACTGCCTTGTTTCAACTTTACGTCGCCAAGAAAAGTCACGACATTACTTTGCATGTCGAGTTGTTGACTGTCTGAATCAATGTAGACAGGTTGGCTACGGTCTGTCGACAACGCCAGAGCGTTGGTCGAAAAAACTAGGCAAGCCAGCAAACTAAGGTGTGAGATTTTCATATCGACCTTGTACATGGTTATAGAGAACAGCATCGTGATTGGCAAAATTGCCCTTCATCGCCTGTCCTTCAGTTTTAAATTGAGGGCCTATCATGGTGACAGGTGTGTCAGTCCAAAAATCTCTTTTGATGACCTGTATATGCATAGAGTCGGTTGAAAAAGTATCAAAGGCCGACTTCGGTAATAAATTTTTTGCGAGCACATTGTGGGTTAGCGTTAATACATTATGCTTATCCAACACACCCTGATCCGCCGTGACTTGCCACTCTTGAGTGGTGCCTTGTCGATAGATTTTTAGTACTGGGTGATTGAAGTAGGTATCACCACTGTTGGCATAGTACTCTAGGTGGTTTGAAGTAATGATATAACTTTTAATGCCAGTATCCGTATAGGATGTGTTGACGATGTCGTCACCAGTGAACATCGGGAGCTCAGAGCTCGGCGCGACTTGATTGTTGACGCTTTGATGGCGATCCAATAGATAATAAGCAGCCCAAAGCGCTACAAAGATCAATAACAGGTACATTACACGGGGAAAAGTCATATGCTTAAGCCTTGGTGTAACTCTAATTCATCTTTCGCCTGCAAGATCAGGTCGCACACTTCTCTCACTGCGCCATAGCCACCGAGTACTGTGGTAATATAATTGGCGCGTCTCTTCAATAGTGGGTGGCCATTTGCGACACACACTTGCAGCCCCACTTGCTTCATTACTGGCCAGTCAATTAAGTCGTCACCAATGTAGCCGCAATGTTGAGGTGCTATATTTAGTTTTTGACATAAATCTTGATAAGCGAGATCTTTATCATCTTGACCTTGGTATAGGTGTTGCACGCCCAGCGCTTGCATTCGGTTGGCAACAATATTGGATTTCCTGCCAGTGATCACGGCGATCTCGACGCCTGCTTTCATTAAGCATTTGATGCCATAGCCATCTAAGGTATGGAAAGTTTTGAGCTCTTCGCCGTCATTACCCATATAAATTCGGCCGTCAGAAAAGACTCCATCGACATCACAAATGAGCAATCGAATATCTTTGGCGATATCTATAATTTGTGGGTCAACAAAGCCATATAGGGTTTCTATTTGTTGGTTCATTACATGACTCCTGCTTTGAGCAAATCATGGATACTTAGTGCGCCCACGAGCTGATTATTTTCACAGAGCAACAAGCCGGTAATACTTTTCTCTTGCATCATATTGAGCCCTTCTACAGCAAGCATGCTTGGGCTAGCGATGGTTGGGTCAGTGGTCATAACTTTTTCGATGGAGGTGCTATGGACATCAATACGTTTGTCTAAAACGCGTCTTAGATCGCCATCGGTAAAAATGCCAACGAGTACGCCGTTCTTATCGACGACCGTAGTCATGCCAAGGCCTTTTTGGGTAATCACTAATAACGCGTCACGTATGCTGGTGGTAGGTGTGACCATGGGTAATGCGTCACCACTGTGCATGATGTCTTCAATTTTAAGCAGGAGTTTTCTGCCCAGTGCGCCACCTGGGTGGGATAGGGCAAAATCATCGGCGGTAAATCCGCGAGCTTCCAATAGCGCTACGGCTAAAGCGTCTCCCATCACGAGCGTTGCCGTTGTGCTGGAAGTTGGAGCCAGGCCAAGTGGGCAGGCTTCTTTTGGAACGGCCACGGTGAGGTTCACATCGGCCAGCTTAGACATGTTCGAATGTGGATTACCCGTCATGGCGATGATTTGGATATCTAACCGTTTGAGTACAGGGTATAGAGACAGTATTTCTGTCGACTCACCCGAGTTGGAGATGGCGAGTACGATATCGCCAGGTTCAATCATACCGAGATCGCCGTGCGCGGCTTCTCCTGGGTGAACAAAAAACGAAGCGGTGCCCGTACTGGCAAAAGAGGCTGCTATCTTTTTGCCAATATGGCCAGATTTGCCCATCCCCATTACGACGACTTTGCCGCGTTTATTCTCAAGGATAAGCTGACAAGCTTGGTCAAAGTTGTCATCAATATATTGATCGAGTTGCTGCAAAGCTTGAATTTCGGTTTCGAGTACTTGCAGGGCAACGTTGCGATAATCGAACATGGATTTCCTTTATCTCGCGTTTACGCTGAGATATTCATCAATAGGTAGGTTTGATAACAGGCAAAACATACCAATAAAATTAGGCCTTCAATTCGGTTGATGCGCCGTGACTTGCCTAAAGCCATGACCACCAATAGGAGCGAGATGCCAAGCATTACCCAATAGTCTCTATGCATCACGTCTTCACTGAGAATAGAGGGGTGAATAATACCGGGAATTCCCATCACGGCCAAAATATTGAAAACATTCGAGCCGATAATGTTGCCAACTGCCATGTCATCTTCCCCTTTGGCAATTCCAGCCAATGAGGCGGCAAGTTCAGGCAGGCTAGTGCCAACCGCAATAATGGTGAGGCCGATGACGAGGTCACTCATTCCGAAATATTGGGCAATTTTAACAGAGTTATCCACCAATGTGTCAGCGGAAATGGGTAATATTATTAACCCTACGATGACCCAAAAGACCGCTTTGCGATTGCTAATACCCGTTGGAATCTCTGATTCTTGCTCTACTAACAGTGGGTCGTTGTTCTTTTTTTCCTGCTGGCTAATTCTCAACATGATGAGGATAAAAGCGGCGAACAACACTAACAAGAGCACACCTTCGTAAAAGGCAAGGTGGCTATCCCAAAGAATGGCACCCGCTAATAGAGTGACGCCAATCATGAGGGGAAGTTCCCGACGAATCACGTTTGAGCTAATCGATAAAGGTTTGACCAGAGCGGTCAGCCCTAGAATAAGGGCAATATTGGCAATATTAGAGCCCAGTACGTTACCTACTGCGGTATCGGTCTTTCCCGCGAGTGCTGCGGTGGCAGAAACGACCATCTCAGGGGCAGAAGAACCCATAGCAAGGATAGTCATGCCGATGACCAGAGGAGAAATACCGAGGTTTTTTGCTAATGCTGCTGAGCCGAAGACTAATCTGTCAGCGCTCCATACCAAAAACACTAAACCCACGATCAGAAACGCTACCGCTTCGAACATGATGATCCCTAATTTGTTAAAATTCGACTCTTTTGAGTAATAATTTTGACGGTTAGACGGCGAAATGTGAAGCCACGGGAAACAATAATTTTCATTTAATGCCCAAAATTTGTCATTAAGCATTGTTGTTAGATTGGATCTTCTTCTGGGGTGGCTTAGATTTAATTGAACAGTGCTTTTAATTCACGCTTAGAGTGCTTATGATTGCCGAGTCTTAATATGAAATAAATTTAGGGGGCGCGCAGAGCCGTTATGCCAACTGAAAATTTGGTTACGATCAATAATTTAAATTTTTCACGGGCCAACCGAAAAATCTTCGATGACGTGAGTTTATCGGTACCCAAAGGAAAAATCACCGCCATTATGGGGCCGTCAGGGATAGGAAAAACTACCCTTCTGAAGCTAATTGGCGGACAACTAATGCCGGAAAGTGGGCAAGTTGTTTTCGATGGTGATGATATACCTCGCCTGAGTCGGCGGAAGCTATATCAAGCCCGTAAAAAAATGAGCATGCTGTTTCAATCAGGCGCTTTGTTTACCGACTTGTCTGTTTTTGACAACGTTGCGTACCCGCTGCGTGAACATACTGATTTGGATGAGTCTTTGATTCGCACCTTAGTATTGTTGAAGCTTGAAGCTGTCGGTTTAAGAGGTGCGGCGCAATTGCAGCCTAGCGAATTATCCGGGGGAATGGCGCGTAGGGCAGCATTAGCTCGCTCGATAGCACTCGATCCAGAGCTTATCATGTATGACGAGCCTTTTGTGGGACAAGATCCTATTACGATGGGGGTACTGGTTGAGTTGATTCGTAATTTGAATCAAGCACTAGGTCTGACTTCAATTGTCGTTTCTCATGATGTGCCAGAAGTGATGAGTATTGCTGACTGGGTCTACCTACTAGCCGATGGAAAGATCATTGCAAGTGGTTCACCGCAATCTTTGAGAGATAATGATGACCCAAGAGTGAAACAGTTTCTGTTGGGTGAGGCCGACGGGCCAGTACCGTTTCGCTTCCCAGCTCAATCATTAGAGAAGGACGTGTTCTAAATGTTGAACAAATTAACCTCGTTTACGGCTTCGGTGGGGCGCAGTGTATTAGGGAGTTGCGAGTCATTTGGGCGAGCTACTTTAATGTTATTCGGCGCTTTGGCTTCTCGCCCTCAACCAATCAAAAACTTCCCTTTGCTGGTGAAGCAGCTGTATAGCATTGGTGTGCAATCGCTCGCGATCATTCTTGTATCTGGGTTGTTTATCGGCATGGTGCTGAGCTTACAAGGCTACATTGTGCTGGTGGATTACAGCGCTGAAGCGAACCTTGGACAAATGGTGGCTCTGTCTTTACTTAGGGAGTTAGGTCCTGTGGTCACCGCTTTACTATTTGCAGGCCGAGCAGGCTCTGCTTTGACGGCGGAAATTGGCTTAATGAAGGCCACAGAGCAGCTTTCAAGCTTGGAAATGATGGCTATTGATCCGTTAAAACGCATTATCGCACCAAGGTTTTGGGCTGGTTTAATCTCGATGCCTTTGTTAGCGATGATCTTTATTGCCGTGGGTATTTGGGGTGGTCAAATCGTCGGGGTTGATTGGAAAGGAATCGATCCTGGTACGTTTTGGTCTACGATGCAAAGCTCAGTGCAGATTGGCTACGATATAGGTAACAGTGTGATCAAGTGTGTGATATTTGCTTTCACAGTGACTTTGATTGCCTTATACAACGGTTACGATGCGATTCCGACTTCAGAGGGAATTAGCCGCGCAACCACACGCACTGTAGTGCACTCTTCTCTAGCAGTATTAGGGCTAGATTTTGTACTTACCGCATTGATGTTTGGGAACTAGATATGCAACAAACACGTAAAACAGAGTTATTAGTAGGGAGTTTTGTGCTGGCTGGACTTTGCGCAATTCTGGTGATGATTTTTCAGGTCGCTGACGTTAAAAGTTTTGGTTCGAGCGATACTTATACGGTGAAAGCTGAATTCGACAACATTGGTAGTTTGAAAGTGCGCGCGCCAGTGAAAGTAGGTGGCGTGGTTGTTGGGCGAGTATCCACTATCTCGCTCGACCCTAAATCTTTGCTTCCGTTAGTCACTATGTCGATTAATAGTAAGTACAACCAATTTCCAGAAACCTCTAGTTTACAAATCCTGACTTCAGGTTTGATTGGTGAGCAGTATGTGAGTTTGATCCCCGGCTTTATAACCGCGGATGACGATCAAATGCTAACCAATGGCGCGTTGATTGAAGACACTAAGTCGGCGATGATTCTAGAAGATTTAATCGGCCAAATGCTGTACAGCGTTGGTGACTCGAAAGACAAAGGGAAATAACAATGAAAAAGCTTTATTCAGTATGGCTATCGGCACTATTGCTCGGCTTTTCCTTTGCTAGCCAAGCGGCAGATGCGAGTAGCTCGGCTGCGATAGACCAAACACACCCTTACGCAATGATGAAGCAGGTCGCGACCCGAACATTTGACCGTTTGAAAAAAGAGCAACCAGAAATCCATAAGGATCCACAGCAGCTTAAAGTGATTGTTGAGCAAGAGATGATGCCTTATGTCAACTCGACATACGCGGCACTTAAGCTGCTAGGGCCTAATTTACGTGGCGCTAAACGTAGTGATGTGGAAACTTTTATCAAGGCGTTTCATGACTATCTAGTGACCTCATATGCTCAGGCTCTAACTCAATATACGACTCAGACATTTGAATTCTCTCCGGCGCAGCCTGTGGCGGCTGATCGTCGCATTACCACCGTAAAAGTGAATATCATTGATGCGCCGCGTCCGAACATTGAAATTGCTTTCAAACTGATTAAGAACAAGAAAACAGGTAAGTGGTCTGCTTTTGACATGGTAGCGGAAGGAATCAGTTTGTTGTCGAGTAAACAAGCTGAGTGGACCAGTATCATTCGTCAAAAAGGCATTTTGGCTGTTGCGAAAGAACTGCAACAGAAAGCCGCTCAGCCGATTCATTTTGAGAGTGCCAAGTCATGATGCATGCACAATGGCAGCAAGAGACAAGCGGTCAAGTGTTGTTAAACGGAGAGCTTGACCGAGAGTCTGTGCCTGCTCTTTGGCGTTTTGTTGAGAGTTGGTCACCAAATATCGAGCAATTGGAGGTCTCTTTGCAGCAGATCGACAGGATTGACTCGGCCGGCATGGTTATGCTGATCCACTTAATAAAGCATGCAAAAAAACAAAATTGCCATATAATGCTCAGCTTTGTTCCTGAGCAACTCATTACATTATTGCAACTCAGTAATGTTAGCGAGCTCTTGGCCGATCATATACAAAATTAACTAGGAGCGGACTTGTGGATAGCACTCAAGTACAACAGATATTAGAACAAGCGTTAGACCTGCAAGAATTGCATGTAAAAGGCGAAGGAAGTCATTATGAAGTCGTTGCCGTAGATGCTTGTTTTGCAACGATGGGCCGTGTTAAAAAACAACAAATGATTTATGCGCCGTTAATGGAATATATTCAGCGCAATGACATACATGCCGTATCGATTAAAGCCTACACTCCGGAAGAGTGGGCACGCGATCAAAAATTGATGTCGCTATAAGGTTTGCTGATGGATAAATTTCGTGTAACTGGTTCGACTCAACCACTGTGTGGTGAAGTAACCATTTCTGGTGCGAAAAATGCGGCATTGCCGATTTTGTTTGCATCGATTCTGGCCGAAGAGCCTGTTGTGGTAAGTAATGTCCCTAAACTAAAGGACATCGATACTACGATGGAACTTTTGCAACGCCTTGGCGCTAAAGTCAGCCGAAATGGTTCGGTGCAAGTTGATGCTAGCCAGATTAATGAATACTGCGCTCCATACGACTTGGTGAAAACCATGCGCGCTTCAATTTGGGCGTTGGGTCCATTGGTCGCTCGTTTTGGTCAAGGGCAAGTGTCACTGCCGGGTGGTTGCGCTATTGGCGCTCGCCCCGTCGATTTGCATATTCATGGCTTAGAGCAGCTTGGCGCCAAGATCGTCTTGGAAGATGGTTATGTTAAAGCGAGCGTTGATGGCCGCCTGAAAGGCGCTCACATCGTTATGGATAAGGTAAGCGTGGGTGCCACGATCACCATTATGTGTGCGGCAACACTAGCTGAAGGCAAAACGATTCTAGATAACGCTGCTCGTGAGCCGGAAATTGTCGATACCGCTGAGTTCCTCAATACTCTTGGCGCGAAAGTCACTGGTGCTGGCACCGATACTATCGTGATTGAAGGTGTCGAGAAGCTAGGTGGTGGTGAGCATGCCGTGGTCGCAGATCGCATTGAAACCGGCACCTTCTTGGTTGCTGCGGCAGTTTCTGGCGGTAAGGTTACCTGTCGTAACACTAGCGCTCATTTGCTCGAAGCCGTACTTGCTAAGTTAGAAGAAGCAGGCGCGAGTGTGGACAGTGGTAGTGATTGGATTAGCCTTGATATGACAGGCCGAGAGCTGCAAGCGGTAACGATTCGCACAGCGCCTCACCCAGGCTTTCCAACGGACATGCAGGCACAATTTACTTTGCTCAACATGATGGCGAAAGGTGGCGGTGTGATAACTGAAACGATTTTCGAAAATCGTTTTATGCATGTGCCAGAGCTGATGCGGATGGGAGCGAAAGCTGAAATCGAAGGCAATACCGTTATTTTAGGTGACGCTGAACGACTGAGCGGCGCTCAAGTGATGGCCACCGATCTCAGAGCGTCGGCCAGCCTAGTGATTGCGGGCTGTATCGCGAAAGGTGAAACGATCGTTGACCGGATTTACCATATCGATCGCGGTTATGACAAAATCGAAGATAAGCTGTCGGCGTTAGGCGCTAACATTGAACGCTTTAGCGATCAGAATTAAGCTATCAATGCTGTAGAATGAGCCGAAACGAGGGTTTCGGCTTTTTTATTGGGTTCTATTGGAGAACAAGAATGATTGCACTACTACGTGTATTAGCGATGGCGGTTTTTGCCATTCTCATGTTTGTCTTTGGCTGCGGCTACTGTTTGTTTAGCCCGCGTAACCCAAAGCACGTATTTACCTTTGGTCGCTACTTTGGCCGTATGTCAAGAGTGTTTGGCATTAAGCTTGAGCTGCGTATTCCTGAAGATGCGTATTCTCGTGGTCAACACATCTATGTCGCTAACCACCAAAATAGCTGGGACCTGTTTACGGTATCGAGCGCAGTGACACCGAATGTGGTCACGGTCGGAAAAAAAAGCTTAGCGATGATGCCTTTGTTTGGTCAGTTGTACTGGCTAACAGGTAATATTCTTATCGATAGAAAGAACTTATCGAAAGCAATGGACACGATTGGCCAAATCGTTGACTCAATCAAGAGCTCTAACGTCTCTGTATGGATGTTTCCGGAAGGAACACGCTCAAGAGGTCGTGGACTACTGCCATTTAAAACTGGGGCCTTCCACGCCGCTGTAGGCGCTGAAGTGCCGATTATTCCTATCGTGTGCAGCAGTACAAAAGATTTGAAGTTTAATCGTTGGAACAATGGCCATGTTATTGTCGAAATGCTGCCACCGATTAGCACAGAAGAATATACGAAGGGCAGCGTAAGAAAGCTGACCAATCTGTGTAGAGCGCAGATGAAAGAGAAGCTGGAAGAGCTGGATAAAGAAGTCGAGCAGCGCAACAAACGCAAATAAGCCAGTGAAATAGATATGACAGCCAGCGCTAACCCGCTGGCTTTTTTGTGCCTATCGTATTTACAGATCTTTTTTACTAGTGAACTTCTAACCACGTCCCTTTACTCTGTGTCCAATTCGGCTTCATATGCAACTGTATTGAAAATACAGGAGGATGTACTATTTGAGTACACGAAAAGTTCAGAGAGCGTAAACTCGCAGGTAGGGTGGTCTCTATTGGTTGGTGTGCATCGTGAGTCTAGGGCGCGCGATTATTGAAGGTGATGCCCAATACATTCTAAAATATACTTAGAGCTACGAATACAATTATGGAGATTCCTGATAAGGAACGACATTTAACGTATCTAGCAGCTCCACATCGCTATACGTTTAAAAACCTAGCGCTAACCCATATACTTCTTCACAATGCTATCCAGCTCCTTATAGGAGCGTACGAGACCCAGAGAGGTAGGGAACAACATTGCGTATCACTAAGATCTAGGTAGAACAGCTTGGTGGCGTTAATCCTAAAACTACGCTTGAGTGATTCTTGGAAGTCGGTTGGGAGATAAGAGAAGTTCAAGTAGCGGAAAGAAAAAAGGCCTCAGCAAATGCTGAGGCCTTTTCAAAGTGGCTCCCCCTGCGGGACTCGAACCTGCGACATACGGATTAACAGTCCGCCGTTCTACCAACTGAACTAAGGGGGAATTATTCTTTAAATAAGTGGTGCCGACTACCGGAGTCGAACTGGTGACCTACTGATTACAAGTCAGTTGCTCTACCTACTGAGCTAAGTCGGCGCCGTGCTCTATTGAGCTTAATTTGGCTCCCCCTGCGGGACTCGAACCTGCGACATACGGATTAACAGTCCGCCGTTCTACCAACTGAACTAAGGGGGAATTATTCTTTTAAATAAATGGTGCCGACTACCGGAGTCGAACTGGTGACCTACTGATTACAAGTCAGTTGCTCTACCTACTGAGCTAAGTCGGCACACTTTATTTATTACTTGTTCGTGCTATGCACCAACAATTTAAATTGTGGTGCCCGGAGGCGGAATCGAACCACCGACACGAGGATTTTCAATCCTCTGCTCTACCGACTGAGCTATCCGGGCAACGAGGTGTATTAAACGGGTTTTCTCGGTTTAGGTCAACACTAAATTTAAAAAAAAATGCTGTTTGATGCTTTTCTATACTTAGAGTCGCATTTTTGCTCATTTTTACTCATTTTTGCAATGGTTCTTTAGAAAATCGTCAATAACCGGGAGGGGAATAAGTGCTTCAAACCCTTTTTATATAATGATTGTTGGCGTAAAAGTTTGCGCATTTGCCTTATGGGTGAATATTGTGCAGTCTCGAAGTTGACTCAGTAGGTTTGCAGGCTTTGTGCAATATTTAATGTGACTTTTGGTGCTTAAGAGGAAGATGGGGGTTTGATGGTGTTAAATTTACAATAGGGTTAAAAGCAAAAAGGCCTCAGCAAATGCTGAGGCCTTTTCAAAGTGGCTCCCCCTGCGGGACTCGAACCTGCGACATACGGATTAACAGTCCGCCGTTCTACCAACTGAACTAAGGGGGAATTATTCTGATAAGCATTAATAGCATGCTTATTTAAATAATGGTGCCTCGAGGCGGAATCGAACCACCGACACGAGGATTTTCAATCCTCTGCTCTACCGACTGAGCTATCGAGGCAATAAATGGTGCCGACTACCGGAGTCGAACTGGTGACCTACTGATTACAAGTCAGTTGCTCTACCTACTGAGCTAAGTCGGCACACTTTATTTATTGCTTGTTCGTGCTATGCACCAACAATTCAAATTGTGGTGCCCGGAGGCGGAATCGAACCACCGACACGAGGATTTTCAATCCTCTGCTCTACCGACTGAGCTATCCGGGCAACGGGGCGCTATTAAACGGATTTTTCGTCGATGCGTCAACTACTTTTTTAATAAAAAAAGAAAAATGTCGCACAACCGCTCGATATTTAAACGAAAGACGTTATTTAGCTCTTATTAGAGCTAAATTGCTGCTTGTAGTTGGTGACTTTTTCCAAGTAGCGGCGTGATTCCGAACTTGGATGTTTATGAGTTAACGCCCAATAAACTTGGTTGGGTTGCAGTGAGTTTAGGTCTTTCATTGCTCGGCTTCTGTTACGACTAAAGGTATTGAGCACACCACCCGCGCCACCGTTGTATGCAGAAATCATACTGTACTCGAGGGACAATGGGTTACGTACGCCTTTCAAGTAACGATTTTTTAGCAGATAGAAGTAGGCCGTTCCCGTATCTATGTTGTTTTCTGGGTTAAATAGATATTGCGGACTTGGCTGCCCAGATCGCTTCTTAACCAGCTTGAAGACATCACGGCCAGCGGTTTTTGGCACGACCTGCATCAACCCATAGGCGTTCGCCCAACTCACGGCGTAGGGGTTAAAGCTGCTCTCTGTTTTGATGATGGCGTAGATCAAGTCTTCTGGTATGCCATATTTTTTAGCTGCGCGGCGCACAATATTGGCGTATTGGTAGCTGCGGATCGCCATTTGATCTTTCACCATCGGGATCTCAACGTAATAGGCTTTTTTAAAATCGACCGTTTTTATTTTGAGCTGGTGACTAACCAAATAGTCTGCGAAGCGCTTTGCTCGCCACGACCATTGGATCGGTTGATGATCTTGATCGAGAACCTGTTGGTATAGAAAAGGTTTACCTTCTAATGTGATGTTTTTAGATGAGAAAAGATCAACTCTGGCTGGATCGTCAGGCGTGAGTAGGGTGGTGATAATGGCATTGCGTAAATGCTCTCTTGGATCCGTCGATGCCACCGTTTCGACCACTATGGTCCCTTTTTGGAAGTTAACTTCCGTTCGGCTGAGGTAGTTGTCGATGTATTTTACGTAGTTACTTTTGCCTGCAATACGTATCTCTTTGTCGCCCCAGCGCTTCTTGATGTGGCCAGAAAAGCTGTCAACTAAAGCGTCAAATGCGGCAGTATCTTTGGTGAATTGGCCAGGAAGTTGGGCTAGGTTTTTAGCGAAGCGGTTGGTTGGTTCATAATCGACATTGTAGACGCCTTCCACGAACTCACGGCTGCAGCCAACCAGCGTTAAAGCCATGAATAAATGGGCAAGCTTTTTCATTGCGGTCCTTTGCGTTTTCCAATTTTAAAGCCTGAGAGGCGCAATTTTGTCAAGCGCGCCTCTCAAGAGTATATCGGATGACTATGCGCTCGGCGGGGTATAGCCCTCAATATGAACATCTTTGCCCTCAAACAGGAAGTTTACCATTTCTGTTTCAAGCAATTTACGATGTTCTGGATCCATCATATTGAGTTTCTTTTCATTAATTAACATGGTTTGCTTGTGCTGCCATTGCCCCCAAGCTTCTTTAGAAATGTGGTCAAAAATGCGTTTGCCTAACTCACCTGGATAGAGTTGGAAATCTAAGCCTTCTGCTTCTTTGTTTAAACGGGTGCAATGTACGGTGCGGCTCATAGTAAATCCTCATTAAAAGTAGGTGGAAGCTCGTGTTTTAAGCCTTCGAGTAATTGTTTCACCGGTGCGGCCAAACCGATCTCTTCTGGTTGCGACAAGTTATACCAAAGACCTTTGTTCCCTTCCATGATCATCTCTGGTTGGTTGCTGAAATCAACCAAAATTGGCGTAATATCTAGGTGGTAATGGCTGAATGTGTGGCGAAAAGCAATCAATGTACGCTGTTCATGAACGTACTTTTCACTAATGTAACGTGAGTCGAGTGCCGTTTGGATTTCGAACGAATGATGTTCAGGAAAGCAGTATAGCCCACCCCAAATGCCGACTTGTGGCCGTTGTTCTAGCCAGATGTGGTTGCCATTGCGCAGCATCACAAAGTAGGTTTCCTTAACGGGTTTCTCTTTTTTAGGCTTCTTACCCGGGTAGTCGAGCGGGTTGCCTTGTTTTTTTGCCACACAGAATTCATTAATCGGACATAGCGAGCATTTCGGTTTGCTACGTGTACAAACAAGCGCACCCATATCCATCACTGCCTGATTGTATTTGTCGGTGTCGGTTTTCGGCGTGTATTGGTCAGCAAGTTGCCAAAGTTGGTTTTCGACCTTCTTCTGTCCGGGCCAACCGTCAACGGCAAAACTGCGCGCGAGAGTGCGTTTGACGTTGCCATCGAGAATCGCGTGGGGTTGTTTATAAACGGAAGACAAGATGGCTGCCGCGGTGGAGCGTCCAATACCGGGCAGAGCGTTCATCTCTGCTAAAGTGATCGGAAACTCCCCCAAATACTGGTCGCGAACTATTTGCGCGGCTTTGTGTAGATTGCGTGCACGTGCGTAGTAGCCTAAGCCCGTCCAAAGGTGCAACACCTCATCTTGGCTAGCATCGGCCAAATCTGTGACGGTAGGGAAACGCTGTAAAAAGCGTTCGAAGTAAGGAATCACAGTGGCAACTTGGGTTTGTTGCAACATGATTTCCGATAGCCAGACGCTGTAGGCGGTTTTATTTTGCTGCCATGGCAGTGTTTTACGGCCGTAGGCGTCGTACCAATTTAAGATTGCCGTAGCAAATGGAGTCACGATGGCTTTATCCCAGATAAAATTGAAAAATGTTAGTAGGGAAAATTGCACCACATTTGCCCTAGGTTATTCAAGCGATAATCCGCAAGTAAATTAAACAGGCTTTCACCATATTAAAACTTGCACCAATGCGATTTCTTTGGATAATCACAATCCTTCCGTAAACAGACCAATTTTTATGCAGGCAGACAATGAGTGATGTGACTACCAATGAATACACCGAAGACGGTAAGCTCGTACGTAAAGTGCGCAGTTTCGTTCGCCGTGAGGGCCGTTTAACCAAAGGCCAAGAGACGGCAATGACAGAATGCTGGCCAGTGATGGGTATTGATTATCAAGGACAATTACTGGATTGGAGTGCTGTGTTTGGTAACGATAACCCTGTCGTACTGGAAATCGGTTTTGGTATGGGTGCGTCACTAGTTGAAATGGCAAAGAACGCGCCCGAGAAAAACTTTATCGGCATTGAAGTGCACAGCCCAGGTGTCGGTGCGTGTCTCTCTTCCGCTAGCGAAGCGGGCGTGACTAATTTGCGCGTGATGTGCCATGACGCGGTAGAGGTGTTTGCTAACATGGTTCCTGATCATAGCTTAAGCACGCTACAGTTGTTTTTCCCTGACCCTTGGCACAAAAAACGTCACCACAAGCGCCGTATTGTTCAACTTGAGTTCGCTGAGATGATTCGTAGCAAACTTAAGCTGGAGGAAGGGGTTTTCCATATGGCAACAGACTGGGAAAACTACGCAGAGCATATGGTGGAAGTGATGGATCAAGCGCCAGGCTTTGCCAACATCGCTCAAGAAGGGCATTTTGTTCCTCGTCCAGACGATCGCCCTTTGACCAAGTTTGAAGCGCGCGGCCATCGTTTAGGCCACGGTGTATGGGATATCAAGTACAAGCGAACTAAGTAACGCTGACTTGTCTTTACATTAAATATTGGATAACGGCTAGTTTTCGCTCATCGTGAGCGCGTAAACTAGCACCGAACCATCATTACTAACCTGAGTTGGACTGCATTATGTTGAAACCTACCAGCGCGATATTGTCGGATATTTTGCAAGAAGTCCGCCCTTTGATCGGCCAAGGAAAAGTCGCGAACTATATTCCTGCATTGGCGAAAGTGGACAATAGCAAACTGGGTATTGCAGTGTGCATGAATTCAGGGGAAGTGGTGCATGCCGGTGATGCCGAAGAAGCGTTTTCTATTCAATCTATTTCTAAGGCGCTCAGCTTAACGTTGGCAATGGTGCTGTATAAGCCAGAAGAAATATGGCGTAGGGTAGGGAAGGAGCCCTCAGGTCAAGCATTTAACTCTATGATCCAGCTTGAGATGGAACAAGGCATTCCGCGTAACCCGTTTATTAATGCCGGAGCGATTGTGATTGCAGACTTGCTGCACAGCCGCTTATGCGCTCCTAGACAGCGCTTGCTCGAGTTTGTTCGTCAGCTGTCTGGTAACAATCACATTGTTTATGACAAGGTGGTGGCGGCATCTGAAATGATGCACAGTGACCGCAATGCCGCCATTGCATATTTGATGCGTTCGTTTAATAACTTTAGCAATGAAGTTATTCCAGTTCTCAACAACTATTTTCACGCGTGCGCACTCAAGATGAGCTGTGTCGAGCTGGCGAAAACCTGCAGCTATTTAGCCAACAAAGGTGTGTCAGTAGAAACTGGAGACGTGATCGTCACCCCAACCCAAACCAAGCAGTTGAATGCGCTATTGGCCACCAGCGGCTTGTATGACGGTGCGGGTGAGTTTGCTTACCGAGTTGGAATGCCAGGCAAATCAGGCGTCGGCGGCGGGATTGTTGCGATTGTACCGGGTGAAATGACCATCACGGTGTGGTCACCGGAGCTTGATGGGTCGGGCAACTCTTTAGCAGGCACGCGTGCATTGGAGATATTGTCTGAACGGATTGGACGATCAATTTTCTAAACGGGTTGTTATCGATAGATTTGCTATCCAGCGATTGGTTATTTAAACGTTTCTTATCTAAATGTTTCGTATCTAAATATTTGTTATTTAAAAGGCAGTGACGATTTCGTTCACTGCCTTTTTTGTTTTCGCTAGTTTCAGGTTTTCTCTAGAGAAATTGATGCGTTCATTACCTAACTCTCGTCATCCGCCATAAAGGCTTCTAGTAGATCGTTTAGGAACAACTTCCCTTTTTCTGTAATTTGCCAGTGGCTGTCCGTTTCGCTCAGATACTGCATGTCGAGGGCCCAAGTAATGGTATCGGCAATGCTCTCTAGTGCGAGTCCTGTCGTCTCGACGAAGTCTTGTTTTGGGCAGGCTTCCATCAAGCGAAAACGGTTCATAAAGAATTCAAACGGACGATCTTTGTCTTGGACCTGAGTTTCCGTATCCATAAAAGATTGCACCAAATTATTGTGCGCCGCTAAATAGCCTTTTGGGTGTTTGATTTTGGTGGTGCGTACGATACGGCCATCGGAGAAACTTACTTTACCATGTGCGCCGCAACCTATCCCTAAGTAGTCGCCAAAGCGCCAATAATTGAGGTTATGTTGGCATTGATAGCCGGGCTTGCTGTAGCCGGAAATTTCATATTGAACGTAACCTGCTGCAGTGAGCTTGTCGTGTCCTTGCTCAAAGATATGCCATAAATCATCGTCATCGGGCAACGTTGGACGTTTATAATAAAACTGAGTATTGGGCTCAATGGTTAGCTGATACCAAGAGAGATGCGGCGGATTGAGTTCAATCGCTTGCTCTAAATCCGTCAGTGCTTCGTTGATACTCTGGTTTGGCAGACCATGCATTAGATCGAGGTTAAAGCTATTTAAGCCAATAGTATGTGCTAGTTTGGCAGCATTTATCGCTTCTGTTGCGCCGTGTATTCGACCTAAGCTTGCTAATTTATCTTCTGCAAAGCTTTGCACGCCAATGGATATCCGATTGACGCCAGCCGCGCGATAATCGGCAAACTTATCCACTTCAATGGTGCCGGGGTTGGCTTCCATGGTAATTTCCATGTTTGCTTGAAATGGCAGTAGTTCGGCCACTCCGTTAAGTAATCTTTTGATTCCTTGAGCAGAGATGAGGCTTGGCGTGCCCCCACCGATAAAAATAGAATGCAGCGGCCGTGGCGCATCATCGAGGTGATAACGCTCAATGTCGGTCTGCAAGTCTTCTAAGAGTGCGTTGATGTATACATCTTCTGGAATGTCGTCTTTTACCTTGTGCGAGTTAAAGTCGCAATACGGACATTTCTCAATGCACCAAGGGATATGGATATAGAGGCTGAGCGGCGGTGGGGTTAGCATGTTTATTGCCCGAGGAGCCAAGGAGAATCAGTCAACTGAGCAAACAATTGCTTCAACGCTTTGCCGCGATGCGATAGCTGTTTTTTCTGCGTAGGTGCAAGTTCGGCTGAAGCGCAGTCAGTTTCTGGTACATAAAAGACAGGGTCGTAGCCAAAGCCATTATCACCGCTTCGCGCCGTTAAAATACTGCCTTCCCATGAACCGTGGCAGACAATCGGCGTTGGATCGTTTGCATGGCGCATTAGCACCAACACACAGTGAAAGCGGGCGCTTCTTTGGGCTTGTGGGGCATCTTGCATCGCACCGAGAAGTTTGTTGAGGTTATCTGTGTCATTGGCGTCTTCGCCCGCGTAGCGCGCAGAATAGACTCCTGGAGCACCATCAAGAAAATCGACTTCTAAACCTGAATCATCGGCAATAGCTGGCAACCCAGTCTCTTGCGCAGCATGGCGAGCCTTAATAATGGCATTTTCGATGAAGGTTGTGCCTGTTTCGGCCACATCGGAGACCTTTAGCTCTTTTTGCGATACAACATCAAAGCCAAATTCTGCCAGCAGATCGGACATTTCTGCGACCTTGCCTTGGTTGCCTGTCGCCAATACGATTTTCGTCATGGTTTCACCTATCATTTACTTGGCTCCAGTGTATGAGGGCCAAGGGTTATTCTTCGACATAGAAAGTTTGGCTGAACTTTATAGCACCTGAGCCTTTTTCGCCAGCATCAATGTTGATGGTGAAACTGATATTTTCTTGGTTGCGGATGGGAAACTGCGCGAGGTAATACTGAGCCTCACCCTGTTTGATTGGCTTGAATGTGAGTGGAATGATTTTGCCTAGTAGTGTTTTTCCGCTCGCTTCTATATCAGCAGTGGTGGAAGGTTTACCCGCTTTCGCTCGGTTGAGCACGCTAATGTTCAAGATACCAGTGTAGCCATTACGAGTTAGGTGGTATTGCGATGCGGTTGCTGGGGTTAGGAAACTGGAATTGAAGGCAGAGTAATGCACTTCGAGATCTTTCATTGCTTGATATTGCTCAGCCCAAACGGGCGTTGACAACCAACCAAGCCAGAGTAACGCTATCCATTTCATACTCACACCTTTACGTTTCGGAATGTAAAAAGCCATCAAACGATGGCTTTAATTTCAACTGCTGAGCTTAAGTGTAGCGTCTTGACTACAGTTGCATCCAGACAGGCCCCACAAAGTTGCCAATCAAAATATTGAGAAATTGCAATGCGATAAATAGCACCAACACACTTAAATCTAAGCCACCCATCACAGGAATGACACGGCGAAGAGGCTCGAGCATAGGCTCTGTCAGTTGGTGGAAGACATGTTCGATAGCGCTACGGCCTTGGCTGACCCAGCTCAAAATAGCGCGAATGATTAGCACCCAGAACAATAGACCACCCGCCGCTTTGAGAAGTGCCAGTAAGCCAATGTAGGCAAAGAACACGCCAAAGGCTGCTTGGCCATTTGAAGCAATGAGCATAAGTACGACAAATTTCACCACACACAGCACATATGCGAATAAAAGAGTTGCTAAATCAATGCTGCCGATAGACGGAATAATACGTCGAAGTGGTTTTACTACGGGTTGGGTCGCTTTCACTATAAATTGAGAAAACGGGTTATAAAAATCAGCGCGGGCAGCTTGTAGCCACATGCGCAGGATCACCACCATAATGTAGAGATCAAAGAGAGTCGAAACCAAATAGCTAATGGCGTTCATAGTTAGGCCTTATGACTGAGTAAATCGATAATTCGGTTATTCGAGCAGCTGAGCATGGTGGCCAGTTACTCGTATGTCCTGAATCGGTATGGGTTAAAATAACGCTTCCATTTCTTCGGCTCGCTTCACGGCTGCCTGCATGGATTTTGCGACTATGTTAGCAAGTTGGTGCTCATTGAAAGTTTTGAGCGCCTCAGCGGTGGTACCACCTTTTGAGGTAACTTGAGTTCGCAGTGTCGCTAAATCGACATCTGGGTTTGCCACGACCATTTGCGCTGCGCCTAATGCGGCTTGTTGCACGAGCTCGCGCGCTGTTTGTTGGTCAAAGCCTTGTGCAACAGCTTCAGATTGCATCGCTTCCATAAAGAGGAAGAAATAAGCTGGCGCACTGCCCGCCGCCGCAATCACATTGTTAATTTCGCTTTCTTTGCTTACCCAGCAGGTTTTTCCAACGGCATCCATTAGGTAGCTGGCGTAATCACGATCGGTCGCCGTTACGTTCTCTGTGGCGAATAAGCCACTCATGCCTTGGCCAATCAGTGATGGTGTATTCGGCATCACACGCACCATTTGCAAGGTTTGGCCAAACATTTCATTCAGGCGCGCACATTGAATGCCTGCCGCAATGGAGATCACGAGTTTGCCACTCAAATCTAGCGATTGTAGCTGCTCGCCGAGTGTTGCCATGATCTGTGGTTTTACGGCCAACACGATAACGTCTGCCTCGGCACTCGCCTCTATATTATCGCAACTGGTGTGAATCGCGAATGAACGTTCTAGCTCATTGAGTTTGGCAGTGCTTGGATTGGTTGCCGTAATGTTGTTTGCTGGGTAACCGCTTGCGACTAAGCCTGCGATAATAGAGCGGGTCATGTTGCCCGCGCCTATAAAGGTTATCTTTCTGTTGTTCATCAATCTGGGTCCTGGTTTATCTTTCAACGTCGGTCATGGATTAATGGCCGCCGCCTGTGAATGATTGTTACAAAATGCGTGATGCGCTTTCTTATATCGTATTTATTGTGTGGGGTAATCGCGCGCGCCAAAAATTGCGGTGCCGATCCTTACCATAGTGCTGCCAGCTGCAATGGCTGCTTCCATATCGCCACTCATCCCCATCGATAAAGTATCGAGCTGAGGGTGCTGTGTTAGAAGTGTATTTTGCAGATCCGCCAGCTGCTTAAACGCATCAAACTGTTGTTGATAATCGCTGAGATTGGCAGGAATGGACATTAACCCCCTTAACGTGAGGTTGGGTAATGAAGAAATCAACTCTGCAAGTTCTAGCACCTCGGTGGGCGTTGCCCCCGACTTGGATGCCTCGCCACTGGTGTTGACTTGGATAAGCACTTGTATCGGGGCTAACCCTGCGGGTCTTTGTTGACTTAACCTTTGGGCTGTTTTGGCTCTATCTATGCTGTGTACCCAGTCGAAACTCTCGGCTATCGGCTTGGTTTTATTGGATTGTATAGGGCCAATGAAATGCCACTCCAGACTCAGATCTGAATGCAGTTCGGCGACTTTTTGGACTTTATCCACGCCTTCTTGGACATAGTTCTCACCAAAAGCGCGTTGCCCAGCATTCGCAGCATCGAGAATCGCTTCTAAAGGTTTTGTTTTACTTACCGCCAAAAGTTGCACCGAGTCAGGAGCTCGTCCACACTTTTGTTGAGCGTCGTGAATCAAGGCGGTGATATGTTCGATGTTTTGTTGAATACTACTCATGGCACACTTTTATTAGGGAAAATACATGGATATTGCTGAGTTATTGGATTTCAGTGTAAAGCATAATGCCTCAGATCTACACCTTTCCGCAGGGGTTTCTCCTATGGTGCGAATTGATGGCGAAGTGCGTAAGTTGAGCTTACCGGTCTTATCTCATGACGACGTGCATCGCTTGATTTTCGATATCATGAACGATCGGCAAAAAAGTGAATTTGAAGAACGGTTGGAAGTGGATTTCTCCTTTGAACTTCCTAGCGTTGGGCGTTTTAGGGTGAACACCTTTAATCAGGCGCGTGGGTGCAGCGCTGTTTTTCGTACCATTCCGATGGAAATCCCAAGCTTAGAGCAATTGCAAACGCCAGATATTTTCAGCGATATTAGTCAGTATGAAAGAGGGTTAGTGCTGGTGACTGGTCCAACGGGCTCTGGTAAATCGACTACGCTTGCGGCGATGGTGGATCACATTAACCGCAATCACAACAAACATATCCTCACTATCGAAGATCCGATTGAGTTTGTGCACAGCAATCAGAAGTGTTTGATTAACCAGCGTGAGGTACACCGTGACACCCACAGTTTTAGCAATGCCTTGCGTAGTGCTTTGCGAGAAGACCCCGACGTGATTTTGGTGGGTGAGTTGCGGGACCAAGAAACCATTAGCTTGGCGCTTACTGCGGCCGAAACAGGCCATTTGGTCTTTGGTACCCTGCACACCAGCTCAGCGGCTAAGACAATCGATAGGATCATTGATGTCTTTTCTGGTGCAGATAAGGGCATGGTACGCTCGATGTTGTCTGAATCTTTACGTGCCGTGATTGCACAAAAGCTGTTGAAAAGAGTGGGCGGTGGGCGGGTCGCTTGTCATGAAATTATGTTGGCGACCCCTGCGATTCGCAACTTGATCCGTGAAGACAAAATTGCCCAGATGTATAGCGTCATTCAGACTGGGGCGGCGCACGGCATGCAAACCATGGAACAAAATGCCAAACAGTTGGTGGCAAAAGGATTGCTGGATGTGCAAGAAGTACAACAAAAAATCGAAATCGACTCGGCGATGTTTTAGATGAAACTTGATCAATATTTAATGGTGATGAGTAGCAAGAGCGCGTCAGATTTGTACCTGACGGTCGGAAGAGCTGCCAGTTATCGCATTGATGGCCAAGTTAAGGGGCAAGGAGATGCTCTGGAAGAGCAACACGTTACGGCTTTGCTACAATCGATGCTCACCGCTGAGAAATGGCAGGCGTTTACACAGCAGCGTGAAGCTAACTTTGCCATTGTGCAGGGCGAGCAGCGCTTTCGGGTGAGCGCCTTTTATCAGCGTGAATACCCCGCTGCCGTGATCCGCCGAATTGAAACGAAAATTCCGACCTTTGAACAGCTGCAACTACCCGAGATTTTGTCTGAACTGGCATTGGCTAAACGAGGTTTAGTGCTGGTAGTAGGGGCGACGGGGGCGGGTAAATCGACGACTTTGGCCGCAATGGTTGGTCAGCGTAATCAAAAGACATCGGGGCACATCTTAACGGTGGAAGACCCCATCGAATTTGTTCACCAACACGATAACTGTATTGTCACTCAGCGTGAGGTTGGGCTCGATACCCACAGTTATGAATCAGCGCTTAAAAACTCACTACGGCAAGCGCCTGATATGATTTTGATTGGTGAAATTCGTAGTCGAGAAACGATGCAGTATGCGCTGAGCTTTGCCGATACGGGTCACTTGTGTTTAGCGACGCTGCACGCCAATAATGCCAATCAAGCCATTGAACGCATTTTGCACTTGGTGCCGAAAGATCGGCAAGAGCAGCTGTTATACGATTTATCGGTGAACCTGAAAGGCGTTGTCGGTCAGCAACTGTTACGTGACAGCGAAGGAAAGGGGCGTCACGGGGTGTTCGAGGTTTTACTCAATACACCAAGAGTCTCTGATCTCTTACGACGCGGCGAGTTGCAGGAACTGAAAGCGACCATGGCTAAATCTGAACATCATGGCATGATGACGTTCGACCAATCGCTATTTCAATTGGTGCAACAAGGTAAAATCAGCGAAGAAGATGCCTTGCACAGCGCCGATTCTGCTAACGACTTACGCTTATTGCTGAAAACGAGCCGCCATCATAGCGCGGGTGGCTCAATGGCGGATGTGAAAATTGATATGGACTGATTGTCGATTTAGAGGGGTAGGGTTAATTAGCTGAAGCTATTTAGGACACGTTATCGGTTTCGATAAACTAAGCCCATTGGTTTTCAAACCAACTTTCTAGTATAACTACGGCTGACTGACAGTCGACATTCCCTTTCGTTAGTGCTTTATAGCCGCCTCGTTCATACAGGGAAGAGCGAGCTTCAGTGGTGGATAAACGCTCATCATGCAATTCGACAGGCACGCCAAATCTACCGAATAATCTGTTGGCAAATTTTTTTGCTCTTGGGGTAATGCTTTCAAGCGCTTGACCGTGTAAGTCGCTAGGCAGGCCAACAACTATTAAGTCGGGCTGCCATTCTTTGATCTGCGCCTCGATGGTGTCCCAGTTCGGTATGCCATCATTGGCTTTAAAAGCTTTGAGCGGCGCTGCCGTACCCGTGATATCTTGACCGATGGCTGAGCCAATGCTCTTGGTGCCAAAGTCAAACGCCATAATCGTTTTCGGCATAAGGTGTCCAGTAGAGTAAATCGAAAAGGAAAGCTACAAGCCCCGATAGGGCTCATAGCTTGGTGTTGAATTAGAGCTATGCATGACCGATTTGCGTCGAGAGCTGAGCAGAATCAATACCTAAAATCTGCACCGCTTTTTGCCAGCGCTGGTGGATTGGGGTGTTGAAGATGACGTCTGGATCTGCCTGAATGGTCAGCCAAGAGTTTTCCGCCAATTCAGATTCTAGCTGACCAGCTTCCCAACCTGAATAGCCTAGCGCGACTATGTAGCAATCAGGTTCGGCTTCGGTTCCTAACACGCTCAAAATGTCTTTTGAGGTCGTCACGGAGATATCGTCGGTCATCTTTAAGCTAGATTCATACTCATCTTTGGGTTGGTGCAAGATAAAGCCTCGGTCTTCAGATACCGGCCCACCGTTAAGCACTGGCTTTTCTAGACTTTGCTTTAGCAGTTGTGGCTGAGTCGGCTCAATATCGACCCGTTTTAGCATGCCACCAACCGTAATATCAATCGGAGCGTTAATGATTAATCCCATGGCACCTTCTTCGTTGTGCTCACAAACGTAGATCACTCTTTGTTTGAAATAGGGATCTTTCATACCAGGCATTGCTACTAAGAAATGATTTGTGAGGTTCATAGTCACTCCAATCCCAAAAAATGTCAGGGCAGTACAACTTCGACTGCCAATGGCTTTAAGCCTTCTTTAGACGACGTTCAATCGCGTCCATTAATTTTCCAGTGATTGAGATGTCAAATGCCGCTTCTATTTCTCTAATGCATGTCGGGCTGGTGACATTTATCTCAGTCAGCTTATCGCCAATAACGTCAAGGCCTACAAAAATCAAGCCTTTCTCTTTTAGTGTTGGAGCAACAGTGGCCGCTATTCTTTTGTCCGTTTCGCTCAATGGACGAGCTACTCCGGTTCCACCTGCGGCTAAATTACCTCGCGTTTCCCCTTTAGCAGGAATTCGCGCAAGGCAGTAAGGTATAACTTCTCCGTCCACAACCAAAATACGCTTGTCGCCATTGCTGATATCTGGGACAAATGTTTGTGCCATGGCGTAGTTTTGTCCGTGATTAGTTAAGGTTTCAATAATCACAGATACATTTGGATCTTGCTCTTTCACTCGGAAGATTGATGCACCGCCCATGCCATCTAGTGGCTTTAGAATCACATCGCCGTGCTGTTCGCGAAAAGATTTAATCTTTTCTGCTTTGCGCGTAACTATGGTGGTCGGTGTTAACTCTGAGAACCACGCGGTAAAGAGTTTCTCGTTACAATCACGCAGGCTCTGAGGTTTGTTAACAATCAAAGTTCCTTGTTCTTCCGCTCGCTCCAATATGTAGGTTGCGTAAATATACTCAGTGTCGAACGGAGGATCCTTACGCATCAATACTGCATCAAGCTCTGACAATTCAATTGTCTGTTCGCTTTTGAATTGGTACCAAGCGTTAGCATCTTCCTTAAGCTCGACAATTTTTGTGTCGGCGATAGCCGTGCCTTGTTCTAAGTGTAGATCATCCATTTCCATATAGTGGATTTCGTAACCGCGACGCTGTGCTTCTAGCATCATAGCGAAGCTTGAATCTTTTTTGATGTTGATGGATGAGATAGGATCCATCACGATTCCAAGTTTAATCATCTTATTCTCCAGTTAACCAAGGTCGCCAAATCTGACTTGTAGGGCAGCAATTGCAGTAAGGGCGGCGGTTTCAGTTCTCAATACTCTAGGGCCCAGTAAGGTTTCTTTAAATTGATGTTCTCTCGACATGCTGATTTCTTCATCAGACAGGCCGCCTTCTGGACCTATTAATAAACGCACTCGGCTAACCGGCTCTGGCAAGGTATTGATCGAATACTCTGCTCTTGGGTGCAAGTTGAGTTTGAGCGCGTCAGTTTGTTCTGTGCACCACTCTTCGAGAGTCATCACGGGGCGAATCGTTGGCAGCAGATTGCGGCCGCTTTGCTCGCATGCAGCAATCGCGATTTTTTGCCATTGCTGTTGTTTTTTATCTAAACGCTTTTGATCCAGCTTCACGCCGCAGCGCTCTGAAATCAGAGGAGTAATGGTGTTGACCCCAAGCTCCACAGATTTTTGGATTGTGAATTCCATTTTTTCACCTCGCGACATCACTTGACCTAAGTGAAAGTGCAGAGGGGATTCGATACTTTTTTCTACGCGTTCAATGACTTCAACCAGCACGGACTTTTTTGATATTTCACGGATCTCGCAGGGAAACTCATCGCCTCGGCCGTCAAATAAGATAACGGCTTGCCCCTCTTTCATACGTAAAACGCGTGCCACGTGGTTGGCAGCTTCTTCGCTTAGTGATAGGGGGCCTAAACCGAGAATCGGTTCGGGGTGAAAAATTCGTGGCTTTCTCATGATGGTGTGGTTCTTTTACGCCTATAGGTATCCGTAACATGGGCTCTCGAAGGGGAAAATACAAGTATTAACTCAGCCTCTGCCCAGTAAATGTTAGTTGCTGGCCGCACTTCCTGCACGAGTAAAGAGTTTGTTGTCTTTGTACTCGGTTATGCCTTCGTATCGACAAAGGATGGCTTTGGCACGCACATTGATATTCAAACGCTTTTCCTTGTACAGAAGCAATCGAAAAAGAATGAGTGGTACTGGCAGGCAGAGAGAACACATTCTGCATGATGCCTTGCCACTCACTGCCATGCGGTCTGACTTTGCCATAGAGACGAACGGTAAGTAGGTGCGCGATTTCATGTGGTACAACTTCATTGATAAAGGCTTCTTCATTCTCTTGTAGCAGTATGGGGTTGAGTCGAATTTCGTTCAAAGTGAAATAGGCTTTACCTGCTGCCTTACCGCGTAATGCATAGCTAACTTTAGGTGCGGGAAACGACTGCTTGAAATACAGGCTTGCGGTCTTGATGCACTCAGCTACTTTCGTTGTGATTTTTTCAGCGAGTGCCGATGGGATAGTCATGAAGAAATCAAAAAAGTCCTTAGAAGTATGTCTAAGGACTTATACCATAATTTGACAGGTTACCGCAGCAACGGATGCCTAATGGTGCTTTTTATGGATCGTTTCATGGTAAGCATGCCAAGTGCCGTAGCCTAAAATTGGCATAGTAAACAGCATGCCAATGCCATAAGTGGCAAATCCTATCAAAATGCCACCACAGATAATAAAGGCCCAAACGACCATCGCGGGTATGTTTTGTTTTACGGCATTAAAGCTGGTAAACACTGCTGTCATGACATCCACGCGGCGCTCCATCATCAATGGCATTGAATAGGCGGAGAGAGTGAAAATAATCACAGCTAGCAGGGAGCCAATGGCTGAACCAATGAATAAAAACGGTAAAAAGTCTATTAGAGGCGCGCCTTGCACTGAGGGGTAGATGGCATGCAGAAGGGCGGCGATACGCATCCAAAAAATCATCGCCACCATTAATATGATCGCAAATGCCCACTGCGAGGTTGAATTTCTGCCAATGGCTTTCATCGAGTGAAGCAAAGTGGCATGGTGGCCTTTTTCTCGTTCCCAAGCAGCATCATACAAACCGAGAGCGAGGAACGGGCCAATTAGCATGTAAACGACTAAGCTTGGCATGACCACTAAATGGGTTCCTTGCCATTGCACTAAAAGTACAATGCCCACCGCCGCCGCTGCAAAACACAATCCGTAAAACGCGCTAATTAAGGGCATACGAATAAAGTCGTGTAAGCCAAGTGCTAACCAGTGAAAGGGAGCCGAAACACTCAGTGTGTTGCAAGGTATGGTTTTGGCATACTCATGATCGGGAATATGGTGTTGGTTATTGTCTTGTTCTTTATCTTCATCGTTTGAAGGGTTTCCCGTACGAGGCATGTCTCCTCCTTTCCTAGCGGTGTGCGGAGCGGTAATGGGCTAGCTTCAATCTAATCACAGAGTAAATACCGAGAAAATACGGTGGCTATTGGTTTCAGTGATGTCGTGTCACTAGGCATGGTGTGACTGTTGATTGTTTAACTTGTTACTGCTGATTTTTTAACTATTGGTGAAGAGTGTAGAAAACACAAATGACGAGTGGCTTTTTATATAAAAATAAAGCCTCTGATCACTCAGAGGCTTTATGGAAAGAGTTCAGCAAAATATGCTGTAATCTATCGAATGATTATAGACCGGCAAAATCACGCAATAGAGCGGCTTTGTCCGTTGCTTCCCAAGGGAACTCTTCACGACCGAAGTGGCCGTATGCAGCCGTTTTTTGGTAGATAGGCTGCAGTAAGTTGAGCATTTCTTGTAGGCCGTATGGACGTAGGTCGAAGTTTTGACGTACAGCGTTAATGATAACTTCATGTGGCACTTTCTCAGTACCAAAAGTTTCCACCATGATCGACGTTGGATCTGCAACACCAATCGCGTAAGAAAGTTGGATTTCACAACGTTCAGCAAGACCAGCAGCAACAATGTTTTTCGCTACGTAACGAGCCGCGTATGCAGCACTACGGTCAACTTTTGAAGGATCTTTACCAGAGAATGCGCCGCCACCGTGACGAGCTGCGCCACCGTAGGTATCAACAATGATCTTACGACCAGTTAGACCACAGTCACCCATAGGGCCACCGATAACAAAACGACCGGTTGGGTTAATGAAGTAGTTAGTGTCTTTGTTGATCCACTCGCTAGGCAGTACAGGTTTGATGATCTCTTCCATTACCGCTTCACGCAGATCCGGTGTTGAGATTGAATCACAATGCTGAGTTGAAAGAACCACAGCATCAATACCAACAATCTTACCTTGCTCGTATTGGAACGTTACCTGTGATTTTGCATCTGGGCGTAACCAAGGTAGGGTGCCATTCTTACGAACTTCAGCTTGCTTTTTAACTAAAAGATGCGAGTAAGTAATTGGAGCTGGCATTAGGATATCAGTTTCGTTGGTCGCGTAACCGAACATGATGCCTTGGTCACCCGCGCCTTGCTCTTTCGGGTCAGACTTATCAACACCTTGGTTGATGTCTGGTGATTGCTTACCGATGGTGTTCAAGATAGCGCAAGAATCCGCATCAAAGCCCATGTCTGAATGTACATAACCAATGTCACGAACGGTTTGACGTGTTAGCTCTTCGATATCAACCCAAGCAGAAGTGGTGATCTCACCACCGACCATGACCATGCCCGTTTTCACGTAAGTTTCACATGCCACGCGAGCTTTAGGATCTTGCTTTAAGATCGCATCAAGTACTGCATCTGAAATTTGGTCGGCAATTTTATCTGGGTGACCTTCTGAAACAGATTCAGAAGTAAACAAGTGCTTAGCCATAGTAGCTCCGTTGTCATTGGTTATAAACAAACTGCTTATAAGCGAATGGTTTATATGCGAATTAGTGATAAACGAGCGTTCAGTGGAGTTCTCGTTTCAATAAATAGTCTGTGTAGGGGTTTCTACATCTAGACGTCTATTCTAATTTTCACGGAGACAAATTCAAGCTTTTTTTCATTATTTGAGTGCCTCGCTCGATTAACCTTATCATTCAATTCGAGTTTACGGGCTTGGCTCAAAGAGCAGATTGTAACAGTAAAACGTTTGCACACTAGAGGTGGCTTTGCGACAATTGGCTCCGCTGTTTTTCAGCCCCACTTTGATTGACAATGTGTAACGCTATTAGGAGTAGACATGACTTCTCGCAAACATCTCGCAAATGCTATCCGTGCTCTCAGCATGGATGGCGTTCAACAAGCTAACTCTGGCCACCCTGGTGCGCCAATGGGTATGGCTGACATCGCTGAAGTTCTTTGGCGCTCGCACCTAAACCACAATCCGAGCAACCCAAACTGGGCTGATCGTGACCGTTTCGTCTTGTCTAACGGCCACGGCTCTATGCTGATCTACTCTTTGTTGCACCTTGCTGGTTACGAACTGCCGATTGAAGAGCTGAAAAACTTCCGTCAGTTGCACTCAAAAACGCCGGGTCACCCAGAATACGGCTACGCGCCGGGTATCGAGACCACTACAGGCCCACTTGGCCAAGGCATCACTAACGCTGTAGGCATGGCGATTGCTGAAAAATCTCTTGCGGCGCAATTTAACCAAGAAGGCCACGACATCGTGGATCACTTCACGTACGCCTTCATGGGTGACGGCTGTCTGATGGAAGGCATCTCACACGAAGCGTGTTCTCTTGCAGGCACATTAGGTCTAGGTAAGCTGATTGCATTCTGGGACGACAACGGCATTTCTATCGACGGTCACGTTGAAGGTTGGTTCTCTGACGATACTCCTAAGCGTTTTGAAGCGTACGGATGGCACGTTATTCCTGCCATTGACGGCCACAATGCCGAAGCAATTAATACAGCGATTGAAGCGGCGAAAGCCGACCCTCGCCCAACCCTAATTTGTACTAAGACTATCATTGGTTTTGGTTCACCAAACAAATCTGGCTCGCACGATTGTCACGGCGCACCACTCGGTGCAGAAGAAATCAAAGCAGCACGTGAATTCCTAGGTTGGGAACACGGTCCATTTGAAATCCCAGCAGACGTTTACGCCCAGTGGGATGCCAATGAAGCGGGTAAAGCGAAAGAATCAGCATGGGACGAGAAGTTTGCCGCTTACGCCTCTGCTTACCCAGAACTTGCTGCTGAATTTAAGCGCCGCGTAAACGGTGATTTGCCAGCTGAATGGGAAGAGAAAACTCAGCAAATCATCGCGGATTTGCAAGCAAACCCAGCCAACATAGCATCACGTAAAGCGTCACAAAATGCACTAGAAGCGTTTGGCAAAATGCTACCAGAATTCATGGGCGGCTCTGCTGACCTTGCGCCATCGAACTTGACGATGTGGTCTGGCTCTAAGTCTCTAACGGCTGAAGACGCATCGGGTAACTACCTTCATTACGGGGTACGTGAATTCGGCATGACGGCCATCATCAATGGTATTGCGCTACACGGCGGGTTTATTCCTTACGGCGCGACGTTCTTGATGTTCATGGAATACGCACGTAACGCCATGCGCATGGCAGCATTGATGCAAATACAAAACATCCAAGTCTACACACACGACTCTATCGGTCTGGGTGAAGATGGCCCAACGCACCAACCTGTGGAGCAAGTGGCTTCACTGCGCCTAACACCGAACATGAGCACATGGCGTCCATGTGACCAAGTTGAATCGGCCATGGCATGGAAACTCGCGATTGAGCGTAAAGATGGTCCAACCTCTCTTATCTTCTCTCGTCAAAATCTTGCACAGCAAGAACGTAGCCAAGAACAAGTGGCGAACATCGCGAAAGGTGGGTATATCTTAAAAGATTGTGCAGGCAAGCCTGAGCTTATCTTGATTGCGACCGGCTCTGAAGTTCAACTCGCTGTAGACGCTGCTGCTGAACTTACAGCAGCAGGCAAGCAGGTTCGCGTTGTCTCTATGCCAGCGACTGACTTATTCGAGAAACAAGAGGCTGCATACCGTGAAGCCGTTTTGCCATCAGACGTTACCGCTCGCATCGCAATCGAAGCAGGCATCGCTGACTACTGGTACAAATACGTCGGCCTAGAAGGTCGTGTTATTGGTATGACGACCTTCGGCGAATCTGCGCCAGCGGGTGAGCTATTCAAGCTGTTCGGCTTTACTGTTGAGAATATTGTCGATACTGCTAACGAGTTAACGGCGTAAGCTGTTGAGTGAATAGTGACTACTTACACCGAGCCTATTGCTCGGTGTTTTTTTATTGATTGAGTTATCGATAATGTCGGTGCGGCCGAGGTCGATATAAGTGAAATAACAATGACACGCTTGGGATTATATTCGCATGTTAAAAGTAGCAATTAACGGCTTTGGCCGCATTGGTCGAAATGTTCTGAGGGCGTTATACGAATCGAGCAAAGATCAGCAAATTCAGGTGGTGGCGGTGAACGAACTGGCGCAACCGGAAGCCATCGCTCATCTATTGCAATACGATACCAGCCATGGACGTTTCGCCAAAAAAATCACCCACGATCAAGAGCATTTATACGTGCATCATGCCGATGGTGAGCGAGATTCTATCCGTATTTTGCACCACGCTGAGATTGAGCTTTTGCCTTGGCAGGATTTAGATATTGATATTGTTTTAGATTGTACTGGTGTGTTTGGCTGTCGAGATGACGGACTGGCGCATATAGAAGCAGGGGCCAAGAAGGTGTTGTTTTCTCACCCCGGCGCACACGATATTGATAATACGATCATTTATGGGGTTAATCATGAAACACTAACGGCCCAGCAAACGATCGTTTCTAATGGGTCGTGTACCACTAACTGCATCGTGCCGATTATTAAAGTGTTGGATGATGCGTTTGGCATTGATTCAGGGACAATTACCACGATTCACTCATCGATGAACGATCAGCAAGTGATCGATGCTTATCACAGTGATTTGCGGCGTACTCGCTCGGCGAGCCAATCAATCATTCCTGTGGATACTAAATTGCACAAAGGTATTGAGCGGATCTTTCCCAAGTTTTGCAACAAATTTGAGGCAATATCTGTGCGGGTGCCAACGGTGAACGTAACGGCCATGGATTTAAGTGTCACTTTACACAATGACGTCGCGGTTAATGATATAAATCAAACTATTGTAGAGGCGTCTGAGTGTACATTACAAAGTATTGTTGATTATACTGAAGCGCCTTTAGTTTCGATTGACTTTAATCACGACCCGCATAGCGCGATTGTGGATGGCTCTCAGACACGAGTGAGCAATGGCAGATTAGTGAAGCTGTTGGTGTGGTGTGACAATGAATGGGGATTTGCGAATCGTATGTTAGACACAGCTCTGGCGATGCAATCCGCCCATTAAGGCTGGAAAAATTAATTATTTTTAGCCTTGAAATAAAACAAAGCTATCACCATGTTAACAGATAGTTTCAAGAAAATTAGCGCTTAGCGAGGTTGCTAAGCAGACAAACAAATTTAAATTATGAATTGAGAGGACGAATCATGTCTGTAATCAAGATGACTGATCTAGAACTAGCAGGTAAACGCGTATTTATTCGTGCTGATCTAAACGTGCCAGTAAAAGACGGAAAAGTAACGTCGGATGCACGTATTCTTGCGTCTCTACCAACCATCAAGCGCTGCCTAGAAGCGGGTGCAAAAGTGATGGTGACTTCTCACCTAGGTCGTCCAACAGAAGGCGAATACGCTGAAGAATTCTCTCTACAACCAGTTGTTAACTATTTAAACGATGCACTTGATTGCGACGTTAAACTAGCGAAAGACTACCTTGACGGCCTAGAACTAAACGCAGGTGAGCTTGTGGTTCTAGAGAACGTTCGCTTTAACAAAGGCGAGAAGAAGAACGAAGAAGCGCTTTCTAAGAAGTACGCTGCACTATGTGACATTTTTGTCATGGATGCATTTGGTACTGCGCACCGCGCACAAGCGTCTACTCACGGCGTTGGCATGCACGCAGAAATTGCATGTGCAGGACCGCTACTGGCCGCTGAACTTGAAGCATTAGGCAAAGCAATGGACAAGCCTGCGCGTCCATTGGTTGCGATCGTTGGTGGTTCAAAAGTATCGACTAAGCTAACTGTGCTTGAGTCACTCTCTAAAATCGCAGACCAACTCGTTGTCGGTGGTGGTATCGCGAACACTTTCATTGCAGCAGAAGGCCACAATGTTGGTAAGTCTTTGTACGAAGCAGATCTTGTGGATACAGCGAAGAAATTGATGGAAGAGTGTGCGATTCCTGTTGCTACTGATGTTGCCTGTGCAAAAGCATTCGACGAAAACGCAGAAGCGGTAATTAAGCCAGTATCAGAAGTGTCTGACGACGACATGATCTTCGACCTAGGCCCAGATTCTACTGCAGCCCTTGCTGAGATCATCGGCAAAGCGAAAACGATTCTTTGGAACGGCCCTGTTGGCGTATTCGAATTCAAAAACTTCGAAGCTGGCACCGCGGGTATCTCTAAAGCCATCGCTGATTCAGAAGGTTTCTCAGTTGCAGGTGGCGGTGATACGCTAGCGGCAATCGACAAGTTTGGCATCAAAGCCGACGTGTCTTACATCTCAACAGGCGGCGGCGCTTTCCTTGAGTTTGTAGAGGGTAAAGTATTACCAGCAGTAGCCATGCTAGAAGAGCGTGCTAAATAATCCATATTGAAGAAAGCGGGCGCCATCTGGAGCCCGCTTTGTTGTTTGCTGCATCCGCTAACTTTCTTTGTTAGAATGGCGCGCGTTGTGAGCAAACGTTTGCTGAATTTAAATTAACTGTTTTATTTATAAAACGACAGAAAATAGGACTAACTCCATGTCTAAGATCTTCGATTTCGTAAAACCAGGTGTAATTTCTGGCGATGACGTACAAAAAGTATTTGCAGTAGCAAAAGAAAACGCCTTCGCTCTTCCAGCAGTCAACTGTATTGGTACTGATTCTGTAAACGCAGTACTAGAAGCAGCAGCGAAAGTAAAATCACCAGTAATCGTTCAGTTCTCTAACGGCGGTGCAGGTTTCTTCTCAGGCAAAGGCCTGAAACTTGAAGGTCAAGGTAACCAAATCCTAGGCGCAGTTGCTGGTGCGAAATACGTACACGCAGTTGCTGAGTCTTACGGCGTTCCTGTTATTCTGCACACTGACCACGCAGCGAAAAAACTGCTTCCTTGGATCGACGGCCTACTAGATGCTGGTGAAACGTTCTTCGAGCAGACAGGTAAACCACTTTTTTCTTCTCACATGATTGACCTTTCTGAAGAGTCTCTGGAAGAGAACATCGAAATCTGTGCTAAATACCTAGAGCGCATGGCGAAAATGAACATGACGCTAGAAATCGAACTGGGTTGTACTGGCGGCGAAGAAGATGGCGTTGATAACTCTGATATGGACGCATCTGAGCTTTACACTTCTCCAGAAGATGTGGCTTACGCTTACGAAAAACTGAACGCTGTTAGCCCTCGTTTCACTATTGCTGCCTCTTTCGGTAACGTGCACGGTGTCTACAAGCCAGGTAACGTTGTTCTGACTCCAACAATCCTACGCGACTCTCAAGCATACGTTTCAGAGAAATTTGGCCTAGAAGCTAACTCTCTAGACTTCGTTTTCCACGGCGGTTCAGGTTCTTCTCTAGAAGAAATCCGTGAGTCTATTTCATACGGTGTGATTAAAATGAACATCGATACTGATACTCAGTGGGCTGCATGGGATGGTATTCGTCAATACGAAGCGGAAAACCGCGATTGCCTACAAGCTCAAATCGGTAACCCAACCGGTGTTGACGCACCGAACAAGAAATTCTACGACCCACGCGTATGGCTACGTGCTGGTCAAACATCTATGGTTAAACGTCTTGAGCAAGCATTCTCAGACCTTAACTCTGTAGACGTTCTTTAATTCTCACGAATTAAAGAAAACAATTAATATAGCCAAAGCCCGCTCATTGAGCGGGCTTTTTTTATCTCCCCAGAATGAAAAAGCTTCGTGCTCCAATTCACAGTCTTCATCGCCAATTTACAGCTCAGTTAGTCTTAGGTATATCGTTTATCTACATCACTCAATCTTATCTTTGCTATTGATGCGTATAAAGATATAGCTAGAACAGTACCGCATTGATAGCGCCCCACAAGTGACTAATGGAGGCACGGAAATGACCACAGAGACAGGATCTTTATATCAGTCCACATCAATGAGCACTCATCTCGAGCAAGCCGAGCTATGGTTGGCCAAGCATTCCGACTTAATGCTCCAATACAGCGTGAATATTGTTGCGGCCATCGTCATTTTGATTATTGGTTATCTCGTGGCCAAAATCATCAGTAATAGCATGCTTAAGCTGCTAGAAAATAAACAAATGGACAAAGCGGTCGCTGAATTTATTTCCGGCCTCGTGCGTTATTTGGTGTTTATTATCGCTTTGATTGCCGCGCTGAGCAGAATTGGCGTGCAAACGGCGTCTGTGGTGGCTGTGTTAGCGGCGGCTGGACTAGCGGTGGGTCTAGCGCTGCAGGGGGTGTTATCAAACTTTGCCGCAGGCGTGCTGATTGTCGCGTTTCGACCATTTAAATCTGGTGATTTTGTGGTGGCTGGCGGTGTGTCAGGTTCGGTGGAAGCCATCCATATTTTTCAGACCATTTTGAAAACGGCAGATAATAAAATGGTAGTTATCCCTAACTCATCGGTGATTGGTGGCGCTATCACTAATTACTCCAAACATACCACACGCCGCGTTGATTTGACGGTGGGGGTTTCGTACAGCGCAGATTTACAGCTGACCAAAAAAGTGATCAGAGAAACATTGGAAAAAGATCTGCGTATTTTGAAAGATCCTGACATTACCATCGGCGTTCTCGCGCTGGCGGATTCTTCCGTTAATTTGGTGGTGAGACCTTGGTGTAATACTTCTGATTACTGGCCAGTTTATTACGATTCAACCCAAGCGATAAAAGAAGCCTTGGATGCGAACGGCATCGACATCCCATTCCCACAAATGGATCTGCATATGAGTAAGTAGCGACTCTTCGAGTTCATATCATGAGAAATTTAACCATCTATTTGAATTAATTGATTAAGTGACGGTCAAATAGCAACAGAAGTGATAATTAGACAGGTAGAATTATGAAAAAATTGTTGGCGGGTGCGATAGCCTTATCGGCTTTGGTGAGTGGTTATGCGTTGGCTGAGTCACCTGACTTTCCACATTTAGTGACCACGGGCTACGGTGAGGTTGTTGCTAAGCCTGATATGGCAGAGTTTTCGGTTAAAGTGGTTGAGACGGAGCCGAGCGCAGAAAAAGCCAAACACGCTGTGGATAGTGTGGTTGAGAAATATTTAGTCGGGTTGAAAAAGTCTGGTATGGCAGCCGACAACATTCACAGTTCGAACTTATATCTTGCTCCGCAATATCGTTACCCAAAGAATCAAAAGCCTCAGCTTATCGGCTACCAAGCCAGTCGCAGTATCCACGTGGTGGTGAACGATCTTAGCAAGCTTAACGGTTACTTAGATTTGGCGCTCAAAGATGGCATCACTCAAGTAAACAACATCCAATTGAAAGTCAAAGACGAGGCTAAGTTTCAGCGCCGAGCACGAATGGCGGCAATTAAAGATGCAAATGCAAAAGCCAACTCGCTGGCCAAAGGGTTTAATACTCATCTAGAGAAGGTTTGGCAAATCGATTATAACGCGCCGAATAACCCACCTGTGCTGATGCGAGCGATGGCGATGGACTCCCGCAAGCAAAATGACAGTTATCAAGACTCAAGTATTGTGATACGAGATCGCGTCAATGTTATTTACAAACTAGATAATTAGAGCAAAGTAGGTTGGTTGGTTTCAGGGGGTCTTCTTGCTGCCCTGTGAAAATTGGATCACCTAGATCCTCTATGATCGGGTTGGTGCGGAGTCCATCAGTCTAATAACCGAGTCAACATATAACGGACGGCAGTGCACTTGACTCTATGAGGTAGTAAACATGATCAATCGTTTTCTTGTTAGAGCGACTGTTGGCGGGTTAGCAATATTGAGCATTAAAATCAGTGCGTTGTATTTCTTCTTGATGGCATTATTAATATTCACTCATCGCAAAGATATTACCGGTTAAGGGGACTTCGTTGTTGCGAAATATTGAGAAACTATTTCGAGAATAACGGGTTCCAATAATAAAAAAATCGAGTACAAAAAGTCTCGATAATAAAAGTTTCAGAAATTAAAAAGGAGAGCCTAGGCCCTCCTTTTTTGACTTGCTCGAATACTTACAGTACGTGAACAGAAGCCGTGTTCGTTGTGCCAGAAGGAACAAGCGCACCAGAGACCATGATGACGATATCGCCTTTGTTACCTAGGCCAGTTTCTAGCGCGAGTTCTTTACCGCTTAGGTAGAAAGCGTCAGTGCTGTCGATAGAATCAACAAGAATTGGCATGACACCTTTCGTTAGCACTAGCTGAGCTGCGGTTTTCTGGTTAGTTGTTAATGCCAGAATATTTGCAGTTGGGAAGTACTTACGGATAGAACGCGCAGACTTACCGCCTTCTGTCGCGACAACGATGAGAGGCGCCGCCAGCTTTTCAGCTGTATCAACTGCACCTTTACATACCGCTTCAGTGATACGTAGGCGTGGGCTATCTAGGCGAGAGCTTAGCTCAGCTTTCAGTGCTGAATCAGTACGGTTAGCGATTTGCGCCATGATAGTCACGGCTTCAACAGGGTATTTACCTTTCGCTGTTTCACCAGATAGCATCACTGCATCGGTACCGTCCATGATAGCGTTCGCTACGTCACCCGCTTCTGCACGTGTTGGACGAGGGTTTTTGATCATAGAATCCAGCATTTGCGTTGCTGTGATAACCATCTTACGTGCACGGTTACATTTCTCGATCATCATTTTCTGAGCAAAGATAACTTCTTCAGCTGGAATCTCTACACCTAGGTCGCCACGAGCAACCATAATGCCGTCAGAAAGCTCTAGGATTTCATCAAAATTATCGACACCTTCTTGGTTTTCGATTTTTGAGATGATGTGGATGTTCTCGCCGCCGTGAGCGTTTAGCAGTTCACGGATTTCACGCACGTCGTCGCCTTTACGGATGAAAGAAGCAGCAACGAAGTCAACGTCTTGCTCACAGCCGAATTTAAGGTCAGCTTTGTCTTTCTCAGAAAGAGCAGGAAGGTTAACTGATACGCCAGGAAGGTTAACACCTTTGTTTTCACCGAGTGCGCCGTTGTTCAGAACTTTACACTTAACTTCAGTGTCAGTCGTTGCTAGCACTTCCATTTCGATCAAACCATCGTCGACCAGAATAGTGTTGCCAACCGTTAGGTCGCCTGCAAAGCCTGCATATGTAACTGCAACTGTGTTTTTGTTACCTACAACACTTGTATCAGTGGTGAAAGTGAACTCTTGGTCAGCCACTAGATCAACATCGTCGCCATTTTCTAGCTTGATCGTGCGGATTTCTGGACCTTTAGTATCCAAAAGAATAGCAAGCTGATTGCCAGACTCTTCCATCACAGTGCGGAAGTTCGCGATACGAGTGCCGTGCTCAGCAAAATCTCCGTGAGAGAAGTTAAGGCGCATTACGTTCATACCAGCGTTAACTAGTTCAGTAAGTTTCTCGACAGATTCAGTTTTTGGGCCAATCGTACATACGATTTTGGTCTTTTTCATGGAAGATATTCTCCGGTAAACATAGTTACAATTTGAAATTTGATGGCGGACTGAAGCGAGCACGGGTGGGCGGCAGAAATCAGGCTCGCCAAACCAAAGGGTGCACTCTTCATCGCTGTAACTCTTTCACAGAATTTAGTTATAAAATAACTAAATTCTGTGACCCACCCCTAGTGTAAAGGCTAGAAATGGACGAAATTATGAACAATTTATGTAATTTTTTTTCTTTTCAGGTGCGGATTCTACCACTGAATGCTTTCAATATCACTTCTTAAGGGGTGTTTTAGAGCAAGGTTTTACTACAAGAAATAATTTTTCGCCTCAAAATAAATAGACAAATAACTTACGAATCGATTACCATAAGTTTTGAATCGAAACTTACAGATCAACATTTCATGTCGAAGCGAAACACTCAGTTCAGAAGACACGCCATCTCTCACTTGGTTAATGAAAAAGGTGAGGCCAGTGTTGAAGAGCTTGCCAGCCAGTTTAATACCTCAGAAGTCACTATCCGCAAAGACTTAGCCTCATTAGAAGAGAATGGCCAATTGTTGCGCCGCTACGGTGGCGCGATTGCTTTGCCGAAAGAAGTCGTGAGCGAAGAACTTAGTCAAAAAGTTTCAGCTCGAAAGATTTTATTAGGTGAAGCGGCCGTCAATCTTATTCGCGACCACAACCGCATCGTCATTGATAGCGGCAGTACAACGAGCGCACTGATCCAGCAGTTGAACCAAAAACACGGTCTTGTAGTGATGACGAATTCTCTCAACGTTGCTAATGCACTTAACGAGCTTGAGAACGAGCCGACCGTATTGATGACCGGGGGCACTTGGGATAAACGATCTGAGGCATTTCAAGGTTTGGTGGCTGAGTCCGTGTTACGTTCATACGACTTTGACCAATTGTTTATTGGTGCCGATGGCATCGACCTTGCTAGAGGGACAACAACGTTCAATGAAATGGTTGGCTTAAGTAAGGTGATGGCAGAAGTATCACGCGAAGTGATTGTCATGATCGAATCAAAGAAAATGGGTAGAAAAATTCCTAACTTAGAGCTTAGCTGGGATGTTATCGATGTTGTTATTACCGATAGCGATCTCTCTAAAGAAGATAAAAAAAGCATTGAAGCCCATGGAATTACCGTGGTGTGTGTATAACCCTTTCAGTGCGGCACATTTGATGTGAAATCGATGCGCAAAACTAATTTTTGACTCAATTTGATTAGCAAATTGACCGAACAACAATTTTGAATACGGAGAAATAATATGTGTGGAATCGTCGGTGCAGTAGCGCAGCGTGATGTTGCGGAAATCTTGATTGAAGGATTACGTCGACTGGAATATCGCGGATACGATTCCGCCGGTGTTGCTGTGGTCGATTCAAAAAATCAGCTGACTCGCTTACGCCGTTTGGGCAAAGTTCAGCAGTTGGTTGAGGCCGTGGGCGAAGAAGATGTCATTGGCGGCACGGGTATCGCGCATACTCGCTGGGCGACGCACGGTGAACCTTCTGAAGCCAATGCGCACCCACATATGTCGGGTGATATCACAGTGGTACACAATGGTATCATTGAAAACCACGAAGAGTTGCGCCAAATACTGCGTGATCGCGGTTACTCTTTTGATTCCCAAACTGACACCGAAGTAATTGCTCACTTAGTTGAGTGGGAGCTGAGAAAAACCGACTCTTTGGTTGAGGCGCTGCAAAACACGGCCAGTCAGCTGCAAGGGGCCTATGGCACTGTGGTGATGGATCGCCGTGATCCTAGCCGCTTGGTAGTGGCTCGTTCTGGCAGCCCAATTGTTATTGGTTTTGGTGTTGGGGAAAATTTCTTAGCCTCTGATCAGCTAGCGCTGCTAAATGTGACTCGCCGTTTTATGTATCTTGAAGAAGGTGATGTCGCTGAGATGACTCGCCGTGACGTGAATGTTTTTGATGTGATGGGTAAACCTGTCACACGCGAAATTGTAGAATCGAACGCAGAACATGATGCAGCGGACAAAGGGCAATATCGTCACTTTATGCAAAAAGAGGTGTTTGAGCAGCCGCAAGCGCTTATGAATACAATGGAAGGTCGCTTAACAAAAGATGCGGTAATCACAGAAAGCATTGGCGTGAAGGCGCAAGACATTTTGAGTAAAGTTGAGCACATTCAAATTGTGGCCTGCGGCACCTCTTATAACGCGGGAATGGTGGCACGTTATTGGTTTGAAGGTTTGGCGGGCGTCAGCTGTGATATTGAAATTGCTTCCGAGTTCCGTTACCGCAAGTTCGTCACTCGGCCAAACAGCTTATTGATCACCATCTCTCAATCCGGTGAAACCGCCGATACGCTAGCCGCCCTTAGACTGGCAAAAGAAAAGGGCTACATGGCGGCAATGACCATTTGTAACGTGGCGGGCTCATCGCTGGTACGTGAATCAGATTTCGCTTTCATGACCCGAGCGGGTACTGAGATTGGAGTGGCTTCGACTAAAGCCTTTACCACTCAATTGTCAGCGTTATTAATGTTAGTGACAGCTCTGGGTAAACAAAAACAGCATATTGATGCCGTCAAAGAAGCAGAAATTGTCACGGCGTTGCACGCACTGCCAGATCAAATTCACGCCGCTCTCTCTTACGATGAGCAAATTGAAGCGTTAGCCGAAGATTTTGCCGATAAGAACCATACCTTGTTTTTAGGTCGCGGTGAGTTCTATCCAATCGCCATGGAAGCATCGCTCAAGCTGAAAGAAATTTCCTATATCCACGCAGAGGCCTACGCAGCGGGTGAACTAAAACACGGTCCGTTAGCGCTGATCGATGCCGATATGCCAGTCGTGGTTGTAGCCCCAAGTAATGATCTGCTAGAGAAGTTGAAATCCAATATTGAAGAAGTGCGCGCACGCGGCGGCTTGCTGTATGTGTTCGCCGATCAAGACGCTGGCTTCACTGCCGATGACACGATGAAGATCATCACCATGCCGCATATCAGTGATATTACTGCGCCGATTTACTACACCATACCGATGCAGCTTCTTTCCTATTACGTTGCGTTAATCAAAGGAACTGATGTCGATCAGCCTCGGAATTTGGCTAAATCAGTCACGGTGGAGTAGGGTATAATGTTGATTTAATTGGTTTTGTCGGAAGGTAATAAAGATTGACCAGTTACAATAAAGTCTGATCGTTTTTTAGCCTCCGACTAAGTTTAACTTAGTCGGAGGCTTTTTATGTTGGATGCAGATAATATGGGGGGTGACTTGAGCAATGAAGTTTATTCATTCTGAGGATTTCTTCATCGTGCCTTATTCATTGATACAACTTCATATTTAAACTGATAATTTCGCAGGTTTATGTCTGTTTCATTCGGTGCTCTACACCAAGATAGGTCTTTCTTTTCAGCCGCACCATAGACAATGAAATTGAACCTAGCTTCATTTAGCGAAACCCCGTTAGGGCCACCTAAGAATTCACTATGTTCTAGATGATCCTGACCATCGTCTTCCCAGAAACAAATCTCACAAATTTCGTATTGTGCAGGTTCACCTAAGGTTGCATACCCACAACATGGGCACGCATACAGGCCATTGTTTGCTTTTTCCCTAATCATAATTAGCTGTTCCACGAGTCGAGGCTTTTATAACTTGATATGTGTCGATACAACGATATCGAAGTCCTTGAATCCAGTTTGCTCAAACTCAAGTGCCCAACGAGAAAAAATCGAAACTGAGAGCCTGCCATCGACAATATCACCAAAATGGATTCGAGAAACATCTACAGGGTTATGGGCCGAGAAGAAGTAGATTGAGCCATCGATATATCCACTGCTGGGGTTAATTGAAAAATCGTAGCAAGAAGACTCTAGTTCACTTGGATGTGCGGGCATGTCTATAGCGTCTAGACAGATCTCCGTATTGACCTCCTCACTATAACCCTCAAGCTCTAGAACAAACGAGTGCAGTTTTACCTCTAGATTAACATTGCCATCGATACCCATTAACTTTGCGCTTATCGGTGAAATGAGTTGTTTAGGGAAATCTTCCATTCTTAGGCACCTTAGCTCAGTCATTCATTTGTTTGGCATTGTCGTAGCAAACGCTACAAAGTAAGGTTACCCCTGCAAACTCTTCCGATTCATCATCCCATTCTCCGCCAGAAAGCTTAACTCTCTCTTCACAAGCATCGCACCAAGAATCAGGTCGTTCATGACCAACCTCAGGTTCAGCAGACCAAAAACCTCTTGGGATTCCATCTTGCAGGCTTACGATCACATGCTGACACACGTAGGTTGCTTGCTGCCTCCCATGATTACAACATTCTACAAATCTATCTTCATAACTCATATAGAGCAGCCTTATAATGCCTTATTAAAGGGTGAGATAACGCAATACTTAAGCCGCTGCAAGCAGCTTAATCATTTAAACTAACGCGCAGTAAAAATGTTACGCGCGGTGAATTACTCTTGAACAATCTATTAGCTGTGTAGCTTAACTATTTCACCATTCTCTTTTATGTAATCAAACCCTTTGATTACAAATGCCATAGCATCAACACCACAGTGTTGAGTGGAGGTGACAACCAAAGGGAAGTTAATATGAGGAAGGTTCTCACTTGACGGATTTACACTACCAAACCATAAAGTTACGGCTTTTCCTTCTAGGAATAGGCAAGGTTGAGAGTAGCAAAGAGCCTTTAAACCTAAATGTACGTAGCCTTCGTATGTTTGACCTTTTGCATCTAGAAAGGTCGCAAGACCTATAAGTGCAACGTTAGGATCTTTGCAAACTACCCTAGATGCCGGAGATAGAATCGTTTCATCATAGTCACTATCGATACAATGCTTGTAATACCAAATCGGATCTACTCTTAAGTCATCAAGAGAGATCTCCCATAAGTGCTTTTCCATGCTGTATCCTAAATCAGCTAATGTTTGCTATAAACGGCGAGTGAGTTTTGAGAGTTCAGCCCTGAGGTGCGATGTTTGATGGTTTTGTTATGTGTGTTTGCAAATTCACTCAAAATCTTCTTCCCATGATTTTACATAAACTTTGCTCTCTGCTGAGTCCACCTCGAAAGATACTTTAAAGCCTTCCCAAATATGAGACTTAAGCCAGCGTATTGCCATTGTGCAATCTTGTGGCTCCCAGTCTGGAATAAAAAATTGATAGTTATCGGTGTCACTTCCTAATTCATGCAACAGGCTTTCGGCTAGCATTTTCACTTCTAGTTCTACGTTCAATCACTCGTAGTTTCGAGCTGCTTGCAATGCATCGGCAAACAACTGCCAACTTGCTTCAGTTGTATCTATATCTAAATTGAAGTTCTTGTAGTAACCCTCAGCGTCACTTAACCATGCTCCAAGAGCTTCGATGAAGTCTGTCGCCGATCTGTTTTCCCAAAAGTTAGAATTTTCAGATGCTAGGGACTTTATCAATGAAAGTAGTTCGGCCTTACTTTTTACACTGTGTTGATTCATAAACACTCAGCTCCTAGGAGTACATGACGCCGCTTACAGCGCCTGAGCTTACCTGTTTTTCACTGGGCTTTGCTGCTTGGCTTTGTATGAACTAAAGCCTACTCCAATAAATTAGGCTCTTTCCACCTGGTTTTGACTTATTTGCAAAATCAACCAAATCAGAAAAAAGGCTATTTATATCGGAAGGTTTCCAGCCCCACTTAAACTCTTCAATTTCTGACCATGCTTAAATTATCTCGGTGTTGTCCTTTCCGGTACGAATTGCTAGCAGAGAAACCAGCTTTTCTGGTATTACAAATGCCCAAGTTTCTCCATCTGGAGAGATGGTGGCCTTAACATCTGAATCAAAAAACTCGGAACCTGTTAAATTGGCCATTACTTCCCAGAGTCCAGAAAAATGAAATTCATTAAGTTGCTTCCATGTCTTACTTTCCCTAGTTGAGTATGGCTTCTCCTCCAAGACTACTGACTTCATGTCAGAGGGCTCCAATAATATGATTTCACCTAACATAGCTCCTCCATCCTAGATATATAATTTCGGCCACAAATGGCGAGCGTGGTTTGATGGCCTTATTGGTTTACTCTTCTCGGTGTTCTAACGTTTTAACTATTGTCCACTTATCACCAAGTTTATTCCGCCATGCGTGGAAGCCAGGTTCAATCTTCGCGACTTCGAACACGGTAGGGTCCATCTTGGTAATTTCTTCTAGGCCAACCAGCCTGGCATCTTCCATTGTGTATTCAATAGTACTAACAAATTGCCAACCGCCGTCTTCTAAGTCGTGATATACAATTTGAATCGGATGTTCACCCTCAATTATTTGCTGAATAGTAAAAACAGCGCAGTTCTTTGGCTGATCGAATGGCCACTCAGTTTCTTTTTTGAACAATCCAAACATATCTCCATCCTACCGGGGAAACTCACATCTTTAAGGGTCTGCTAGTTTGTGTATGTTATCGAAGTTAATCGACCTTTAACCAGCAGGTGACTGTTTTATTTTAAAAAAAACCTTGAGATTATACCTATGTTGACCTTAGAAACATACGCCAGTTCAAAGCACCGAGTGCTTCGACACACTGTCTAATAGAGCTTGATTTTCGTCTGCATCCTCTGTGACAAGTTCCTCTTTTATCTCCTAAGGGTCAGCATAGGTAAACACAGACATACGTTCGTCCAAAACCTTTCACCGAAGTACAAGACTTAAACAGATATCACATGTGTTTGCTCGTGAATTTGAAAACGAAGTAAATGGGAAGCGTTATCTACCAAATTGAGCCCTGCAATGGGATATACTCGACTTTCATGCAATCTGGAGATTAAGGTAAGTCAATGATCGAAAAAGTAGAGTGCAAGAACGATACATGTAATGCTGAGATACTTGTGCTTACAGCAGCAAACAATGAAGGCTATTGCATACCTTGTGTTCAAAGAATGCAGAATGAAGCTAGGTTAGCTTACATTAAGAAGCATCGTAAAACCGTTGATCCATATGCAGGAGTATCAGATCCGGTAGAGTTGATTAAGATCTATCATGAAGAAAGGCCCTATAACCCTTTGGTTGAGTATCTGCCTTTATGTTCTCCCATCGAGGCCGTTTATCGCGACCTATCTGAGTTTGATGTATCTAGTTTGATCAAGCATGCCATCCAACAGGCTGAATCTGGACACGTAGACTCTATTGAAGCCATTGGCACTGCGTTGGTAGCCTTTAGAAATAGCAATGTAGTGTTGTTACATCACTACATGTTGAAGCACAAAATATATTATCCGAGCATTATTTTCAAAAATGCTGCTTCAGATGTAGTTAATACGCTTTTAAATGAAGTTCATCGTGATTCAGAAAACCGCAATCGGATCCTTCTAGCACTTGCTTGGGCATCCAATAGCGATGTAGTAATGGAGTTTGGCGAATGGAGTCGGCAGGCTCCCAAATGGTCGGGTGAACTTTATATCCCTCCTTATCAATATTCACAGGAAGCAGGTTGGGATCTTGATTCATTAGACAAGAAACGAAATCTCTTTTTTGATAAGTGCTATTCACTAATGGCAGCAAAAGCAGACTCTAAACCTAGCACATGTAATACGTGCACTCCTTCTAACAATGAATGCCAATGGTGTGGCAGAGAATTGACCAACCTGCTGGAAATTGACCTTACTGATTCGAAGTTCGACTTTCTTGGCATTCAAGGAGAATGTCTAAAGATCACTACGTGTGATGCATGCGCTAGCTACTCTGAGGGACTATTTATGGAGTATGATACTCAAGGCAACTCCCTGTGGTCACGATTCAATACTAAACCTGAATACTTACCTGAAGACTTAAGTGAATGGGAAAAGCTTCCAGTAATGCCTCTAGTTATGTCAGCTAACACCAGGTCCGCTCATCATGCAGCTAATTGGCTTGTATCTACGACTTGTTCGCAAATAGGCGGGATGCCAACTTGGATTCAAGACTTTTCTTATCTCACCTGCCCTTGTTGTGAAAGCACGATGATGTTTGTTGCTCAGTTATCAAATGATGAAATTCATGAATACGGGGAAGGAACATACTATATGCACATTTGTCGTGATTGTCAGATATCGGCGGTCAATTATCAGCAGACGTAAAGTATGAAGAACTTTTTCAAGCGAAGCGGGTTAGCGAAGTTAGATGACCTGAACTTCCCGAAAGAAAAGATTAACTGGCCTGAACCATGGTGGTGTTTAGAGCAAAACCTCCTCTTGAGGCGTAAAATGCAGAAGGCACTGAATTTAGAAATAGGACCTAAGCACCCACTCTGGGGACTCAAACCAGTTGTAATAGGAAAAACAGACGCAAATGATGACGTGATAGTGCACCTTAGCAGTCAGACATTTGCTTGTGTCCACCTTCTATGGACTGGAAAGCACGATATGTTTCCTGCAGAGAACCCCGCAACCGAAATTTTCGAAAAAGTATCGGAACTTCAACTGTTCTTGGAACAAAAAGCAGGTGAATATTCGTAGTTGGACCGTCAAGTAGGTCTTGTAATAAGTGCCTGATTTTTATTTAAGATAACAGTCCAGATAGTATTGGTTCTATCTTAGGGGCCGATGTGGCAGTGATGTGAATAGATTCAGTAATCAAATCATACTTTGATTAGATTAAGCATGTTTTCAGTTCAAATATTCCGTGTCTAATCTTCACTGATCAAGAGGTTTCCAATGAGCTTGAGATGAACTTGAAATGGATAAAGCCGCTTATTGATATCGAAGACAACTCTCCTCTATCTGAGCCAGAAGTCATAGATTTTGTAGGTAGAATTTCTAAGAAGCCTAAAGCATTTGTCGCTCGCTACTGCGTGAAGTTGGACGATGTGTACCAGCTAGAGCCAGAAACACATAAGTATGCCCATCCCTATGAGTCAGTTTGAGTGGAGGCTATTCACAGTGGTATATGGAGTACAGCATAGTTCAACCTATGCTAGACTCCCGCCATCCGCGAGATAAGTGTTCTCATCTATCGGCGTGAGGGCATACAAGTGACCATTCTATTTTTATAAAGGTATATCAATGAGCAAATTGAGTTCAGCAGAACGCAAAGCACGCGACAACGAGCGTTTTTCACAACGTGTAAATGAACGTAGAGAGAAAGGTGAAGATATCGTTGCGTACGCACTTTCAAACAAGAAGGCGGTGAAGTTTCTGACGAAGTCAGAAAAAAAAGCACTGAACGAACGTAAAGCAGCAGTTCAAAAAGAACTTAAGCTGAAAGAGCAAGAAGAGCTTGAAAGAATTGCAGAGTCTTTCTCAGTTGATGAACGTGAAGGTTAAAGAGTAACTAGAAAAAGGCAGTCTCTAAACAGTGCTCTCGTAAGACGCCAAGATTTAAATCGACAGACAAAGTCGATGAAGGTTTAGCCGCTATAGCCATTGATTTCAAATTCTCAATATAGAGCAATTTCCGATCAAATTTTGTTGTACTCCGACAGAGGTTATTTTGGGTTAAGCTTGATCGTTTACAATAAGGTGTGATCGATTTTTAACCTCCGGCTGAGTTTACCTTGGCAGGAGGTTTTTTTATATTGGATGCAGATAAATCAGTTAATAAGAAAGACCAAAATCGTTTAAAAGACAAGCGTGGCGAAGATGTTGTAGGCATACATTAAAGTGTGTGATTCATAGAGATGGTTTCAATTTTCTTGAGCCTGTAATTTGTATTAGTTTGAACTAGATCTGACACTTCGATTTGAAAAGAAGAGAGTTACCCACTTTGATTAAGGTGCTGAAACTTAAATCAAAGGAAGAGGTAACTCTCATGCTTCATACTAGCAATCCAATCATAAAACACAAAGCGGGCCTTCTGAATCTTGCTGAAGAGCTGGGTAATGTATCTAGAGCCTGTAAAGTGATGGGCGTATCAAGAGATA